>CAMPJH010000143.1 GCA_946886845.1 uncultured Sphingomonas sp.
ACTCAAAATCGAGTTCCTAACCGGAGTGTCCGTTCGAGTCGGACCAGGGGCACCATCGCAACAGTATAGTCGGGCGCCGGCGTGACTTCTTCGCAAGGCGCTAGCCCGCACCCGGTGCGCTGGATATGCTGCGATCCATGGATGCCCGCACTCGCAAACGCCAAATGACGGAAACGGTCTCGAACGCTCACGCCCTCGCGGAGGCGTTCACCGCCAAGCGCGACAGGCTGCTGGCGGCGCTGACCCTGATTGCCGGCGTCGGGCTGATCGTCTCTCTGCCGTTCGCATTGCGGGCCGGCGCCGAGTTTTTCCTGCCGGTGACGGCGGCGCTTGTCATCGCGATTGCGCTGGTGCCGCTGCTCGAATGGTTCGAGCGGCACCGGATCCCCTCGAAGCTGGCGGCGGCGCTGTGCGTCCTGATCTTCCTGACGATCACCTTCTTCGCGATCGGATCGATCGTCTTGCCGGCGCTCGACTGGGTTACGTTGATTCCGGAGCGGATCGACAAAGTGAAGACAACGCTCGATCCGTTGCTCGACCTCTACAAGTCGTTCGACCGGTTCGTTGAGGGCATCCTGTCGCAGGTCGCGGTGTCGCCTGGCGCCGACCAGAGCCGGATGGTGACGATCGAAACCCCGAACTCGCTGTCGGGGCTGCTCGCGACGTCGGCGCCGCACATCCTCATACAGCTGTTTTTCGCGTTGCTGGTGATCTTCTTCTTTCTGTCCGGCTGGACCGCCATGCGCAAACGGACGATCGTCAGCCGGGGAAGCTTTGAGGGCGCTCTGACAACGGCGCGGGTGATCCAGCAGGTGGTCGAATCGACCTCGACCTACATCGGCACGATCACGGTCATCAACGTCGCGCTCGGCACTCTCACCGCGCTCATCCTGTGGCAGCTCGGCATGACCTCGCCGGTCATGTGGGGCGGGATCGTCGCCGTCCTCAACTACATCCCATATCTCGGCCCGATCGCCGCCGCCTTGCTGTTGTTCCTCGGCGGCCTGATGGTCTTCCCCGATGCGTGGGCGGCGATGCTTCCGCCGCTGGTGTTCATCGGCCTTCACCTCGTCGAGGCGAATTTGATCACGCCGATGATCGTCGGCGAGCGGCTGGAGATCAACCCGCTGGCGATCCTCATCGCGCTCAGCTTCTGGGCGTGGGTATGGGGAACCACCGGCGCCTTGCTGGCGGTGCCGTTGCTGATCATCATCAAGCAGATTTTCTCCGCCGCGGGCACGCCCGACATCGCCGGATTCCTGTTCGAACACGGGACGTTGACCCACGTCGGGGAAGAAGAGGAAAATGGCGAGCCGGGCGTTGACACTGCGGGGGGCGTCACCTAGGTCGCGCGCCTCATCGGAACCTCGTGCCATGAGGGCTTCGATAAGAACCCAAGAAACACGCGGGTGTAGCTCAGTTGGTTAGAGCGCCGGCCTGTCACGCCGGAGGTCGCGGGTTCAAGTCCCGTCACTCGCGCCATTTTCATGCAAGCCCGCCGCTCGACGCGGGTTCTTGATTCGGCGCGCATCTAGTACGACCCCGGGCGCAATGCGTCGCGAGGATCATTATGCCGTGCTCGGCCTTCGTCCTGGCGCGGGCCGGGCCGAGGTCGATGAGGCCTATCGCCGGCTGATCAAACGCTATCATCCCGACCGCATGGGCGGCGACGGCAGCCGCGCGGCCGAGATCAACCGCGCCTATACGATTTTGCGGCAAAACCTGCCGGATCCGCCGCGCCGAACCGTTCCAGTCGCAATGCCTCCGCTCAGGCAAAGCGGCGGGCGCCGCCGGACAGGCTGGTTCTTCGTGTTGCTGCTCTTGGCCGCCGGAGTCGGAGCGGTCGCGACTCAGAGTTCGCGCAGCGTCTCGAGCAGGACAGCCTATGACGGACCATTGCCGTGGGCGAATTCGGCGGAAAGCGCGGCGAAACCGGCGCCGCTGACCGACTTCGACGAGCCGCTCCATACCGTCCTGATCGACCAGGCGATCGGCGACGCGGCCAGGTTTCACCGCGCGGGCGATCTCGATTCGGCCCTCGACTTCAGCCGCGCCTGCCACAATTCGCTTCGCGCCAAGCCGAGCCTGGCCTGGTTCGATTCCTGCGCGGCGTTCGACGAGGCGACGCTGACTCTCAACAGCGACAATGCGCTCGCCGAATCCGGCCCGTTCAACGGCACGGCGGTGATCGCCAGGCAGATCGCGGCCGCCCGGCAATTGTCCGGCGACCCGCTGTCCGCGGATTCCCGGCTTCACGATATCCGGTCGCGGGTGGACCTTACGCTGCTTCCAAGGATCGACGAGGCCGCGGCCCCGAATCAGCAGCCTTAGTTGGCGCCGCCGGTGACGGGCGCCGGCTTGGCGGGCTCGGCCGGGGCGCGGCCAAGCGGCTTGGCGTCGCTTTGCGTGCCTCCCAGGGTCCAGCGCAACGTATCCGATGCCTGCACCTTCTCGACATAAGCGACAGGCTTCAATTCGTCCGTCGCCTTGCGGGCGGCGGCCAGGTTAAACCGAATATTCAGCCGTCCCGAGGGGGCCTGCTTGACCTCGGCTCCGGGAATATCCTCGACCCCATCGATCGCCGCCTGCATCGATTGCGCCGGGCGCGCGGCCAAGGCGGCCAGGGCCGCGGCCTTCAATCCGAAGGCGTTCGGCTCCTGGCGCGCATAGCGCTGGGTGAAGGCGGCAGGTTTCCCCCATCCGCCGGCCCAGCGATAGAACAGGTGCGCCCCGACGACTGCATTCTTGGCCAGGGTCGAGGCCCAATAAGGGACGACGTAATTGGCGTGATAATGGGTGGCCATTCCGACCGGTCCGTAGACCGC
The DNA here is from genome assembly GCA_946886845.1 of uncultured Sphingomonas sp. The sequence goes on from CAMPJH010000143.1 coordinate 2,826, forward strand.
CCCGTTGAGCGCCGCCTCGGCGATCCGGCGCGCGCGGGCCCAGCCGGCCGAGTCCGGGCCTCGCCGCAGCGAGCCGTCGCAAGTGAAGGTGAACTGGCAGCCGGTCGCCCTGGTCGAGCCTTGATAAACCACTCCGCAGACGCTCGACGGGAAAGCTGGATGGCGGGCGCGGTTGAGGACCACTTGGGCGACCGCGCGCTGGCCGTCGGCGCTCTCTTGCCCGGCTTCATAATAGATGGCGCTGGTCAGGCATTCGAGCGCCCGCGAACGGGTCGGCTGGTCGAGGCCGGCGGTCGAGAAGGGCTTAGCCGCGGGGTTCGGACCGGCGGCGACCGGGATCTTGCCATTGACCATTAGCGCGTCGGTCGGGGCGATCTTGCGGACCAGCAGCGGCGGTGGCGCCGGCGCGACCTTGTCGGTCCCGGCGGCGGTCACTCCGCCCAGCGTCGGACTCGACAGTGCCGCGCCGCCGGCGGCGATCAAACCGGCAAGCGCCAGCCCCCCGAGCGCGACAAGTTCGCGCGGGTAGTTGCGCCACAAACGGGCGGGGACGAGCGTCAATGCATTCATCTGAAAGCGGTTACTGCTATAGTCCAATAATACGCCTGCTTCAATTAGCACGGCCTGAACGCTCGAACCATTCGAGCCCGTCCGGGGTTGCAAACGCGTCCAGCGGGACGTCCCACGGATCGGCGGGGACCGTATCGTTAAGCCGCTGCATCGACCAGCCGACGCCGATCAGCTTGGCCCCCGAACGCCTCAGCCTGCCGAGAACCTGGTCGTAATGGCCCTTGCCTCGGCCGAGCCGCGAGCCGAGCGGGTCGACGGCGATCAACGGCACCAGAATGAGATCTGGCTCGACCGCGGGCGCGCTTTTCCTGGGCTGCATGATCCCGAACGGTCCCGGCACCAGTGGATCGCCGGCGACGAATCGGAAGGGCTTGCCGGGATTGTGGAAGGCCGGGAAGGCGACGATCGCTCCGACCGACCGGGCTTCCTCCATCGCCAGCTGCGGACTGATCTCGCTGCCGAGCGCGGAATAGCCGGCGACGACCCGAGCGGCGGCGCACACCGCGGTCAGATGCTCGGCAAGCCGTTCTTCGAGAATCGTCCGGGATGCGTCGTCCAGGGTCCGGACGAACGCCTTTCGAGCTTCGAGCGCAGCGAGCCGAAGCGCATCCTTCGACAGCGGCGCGAGCGGCCGGGGCTCGGGGGGAGAGGGGGGTGACGGGACCACCATGGCCGTTTGCCGGAAATCCTCTGACGCCACAAACGTC
>CAMPJH010000144.1 GCA_946886845.1 uncultured Sphingomonas sp.
GATGACGGCCGGAACCGCTGCGCTCGCCCAGGACACGCTGGCGCCGGCGTCGCAGGCGAGTCTCGACGTGTCGCGAGGCGGCGTCCCGATTCTGCCCTGGCTGATCGCCGCTTTCGCGCTTGCCGGGGCGGCGGCCTGGTATTTCTTTCGCCAACGGCCGCGCCAACGCTATGCGGCAGCGGGCGGAATCGATTTGTTCGAGGCCCCCTCGCGAGGCCCGGTCCAACCGCCGCGAGCGCCGGCCCGCCCGGTGCCGGCGGCGACGCCGCCCCCGACCGGAATCGTCTCGACCCGGCTACGACCCTGGCTGGAAATCGAGTTCAATCCGGTTCGAGCCGTGGTCGACGAAGAAAAAGCGGCGATCCAGTTCGAGCTGTCGGTGTTCAATTCGGGCAGCGCTCCTGCCAGCTCGGTCCTGGTCGAAGCGTGCATGATCAATGCCGGCCCAACGCAGGACCAGCAAATCCGCAGTTTTTTCGAAAACCCGGTCGCCAAAGGCGAGCGGATTCCGATCATCGCGCCGATGCAGCGCGTCGCGCTGAAAACCGCCGTCCTGCTGCCGCGCGACCAGGTACGGACGATCGAGATCGAGGGACGGCAGCTGTTCGTCCCGCTGGTCGCCTTCAACGCGCTCTACGCCTGGAGCAGGGGCGAGGGCCAAAGCTCGGTCAGCTACCTCGTCGGCAAACAGACCAAGGGCGAGAAACTGGCTCCGTTCCGCCTCGACCTTGGGCCGCGAATGTTCCGTAACCTTGCCGCTCGCGAGCACCAGCTTCGGCTTCGCAAGTAGTTAGAGCCGCTCGGCGTTGGTAATCTCGAGATAGGTCGCCTTTCCGTCGACGCTGAAGGCGCCCGGCCCTGCGAACACGAAATAGAGGAAGACGAAGCAGTAGAGGATCGCGGCGTCGCCCATATTGTTGACCGGGAAGAAATCCCGCGGCGCGTGAGCCATCCAGTAGGCCACCGCCATCATTCCGGACGCGACGAACGCAGCCGGGCGAGTGAACCAGCCCAGCGTTATCAGCGTGCCGGCGATAAGCTCGATAATTCCGGCAAAGTGGCCTGGATGACTGAACGCCCACCCCATTCCGGCCATGTCGCCCGGCGGGAAGGACAGGAATTTCTGAGTGCCGTGCTCGAGGAAGAGCAGGCCGGTCACGATCCTCAGCACGCCATGCGCCTCGGGCGCCCATTTCGTCAGCGATTGTGCGTTCATCTGGCTTTCTCCGGGTGATTGCGACCCGTCTACAACACCGCTGAGTTGTAACTGTGCCATGCGAGGATCGCCGCGGCGCCGCGGTGCGGTCGCCAGCGCTCGCCGATTTCGCGCAAATGCTTTTCGGAAGGCTTGCCATCGAGGCCCATCAGGCGGCCAATCTCGACCTGCACGGCAAGGTCGCCGGCCGGCCAGACGTCGGGCCGCCCTTCCGCGAACAGCAAATAAATTTCCGCCGACCATCGGCCGATGCCCTTGATCCTGGTCAGGAGCGCGACCGCGTCCTCATCGTCAGTGGGGAGGGAGTGCAGGTCGAGCTCGCCCGACAGAACCAGCTCGGCAAGGCTTCGCACATAGCCGGCCTTCTGCCGGGAAATGCCGGCGGCGCGAAGGTCCTCGTCGCTTGCCTTCAGGATCGCGGCGAGTTCCGGCGGCGAGCCGTAGGCGGCTTCCAGCTTCGACCACATCGATCGGGCGGCGGCGACGCTGACCTGCTGGCCGACGATCGTGCGCAACAAGGTATGCGCGCCCGGGTCGCTTCGGCGCGGCTCGGGGATGCCATGGCGCTCGACCACATTGGCGAAGGCGGTCTCGCGTTGCGCGAGCGCCTCGACGGCGGCGCGGATGCTGTCGCCGGTGCGAACCATCAGCTGTTGCTCGCCGCGTAGAGCGCGACGGCGGCGGCATTGGAAACGTTGAGGCTTTCGACCGCGCTCGAAATTGGCAGGCGGGCAATCGCATCGCAATGCTCGCGCGTGTTTGGCCTGAGACCGGGCCCCTCCGCCCCGAGGACCAGCGCCACCCGCTTTGGCCCGAGCGCTTCCTTCAGGTCCATCTGCGCGTCGCCGGCCAGCCCGATCCGCCAGAAGCCGGCTTCGGCGATATCGTCCAAGGCGCGGGCGAGGTTCACGGTCCGCACCCAGGGAACGGTTTCGAGCGTGCCCGAAGCCGCTTTTGCAAGCGCTCCGCTTTCTGGCGGGGAGTGACGGTCCTGGGTGACGATGCCGATCGCGCCGAATGCCGCCGCTGAGCGCAGGATCGCGCCGACGTTATGCGGATCGGTGACCTGGTCGAGCACCAGCAGCACGGCAGGCTCCGGAGCATCGGTCAGCAGGTCGTCGAGCCAGACCTCCTCGAGCGGCTCGACCTCGACGACCACGCCCTGGTGTGGCGCGTCGCCCGGCACAAGCCGGCCGAGATCGGCGACATCCGCCAAGGTGACGGCAAGATCCTTGGGAAACTGCATGAAAGCCGCCGCGTCGCGCGTCGCCCACGCCTTGGCTACCTTGCGCTGGGGATTATCGAGCGCGGCGGCGACCGCATGACGGCCCCAGAAGCGCGGCCGGTTCGCCGTTCCGTGCTGCTGGTGGGATTTCTTGCGGCGCGACATCCTGCCCCAATGCGGGCCCGGCGCGCGCTGCGCAACTCTATCTAGCTCGGACTCAGCTGGCTCGGCTCGGAGACCTGGCGCTTATGCTGTCGCCACGCGCCGATGAACAAAATGATCAGCGTCGGATAGCTCCAGAACCGCTCGGCGGCCGCATAAGCGAGCGGCAACAGGTCCGGCTGAATGGCTTTGAGCAGGTGCGACATGCTGATGGTGAGCTGCAGGCCGGCGACCCAGAGCGGCCAGAAGCGATCGGATCGAAGCGCGATCGCGACCGTTGCAATCGTCACCACGGAGTCGATCACCAGATCGCTTTGCTCGACTCCCAAATAGCGCTCGTGCAGCGGCACCCGGACCAGGACCGAAACCACGCTCGCGGCAATGAAGAGCAGCGCCGACAGCTGCTCATATTTACGGCCGCGCCAGAGCGCGTAGCCGCAGGTGATCAGAAGGATCGCCCAGAAGAAATATCTCGACATGGCCCTGTAAGCGGACCGGACCACATCGCTGTGGCCCGGTCAAACGGCTCAGGCGACGATTCGAAGATCGGCTTTGGCAATTTGTGGCGGACATTCGTCGCCATCGCCCCAGCTCACCGTGCGAAGGCCAGGTACCTTGGCCTTGGCGTCGGCCAGCGACTTGTGGCACTCGACGATAGCGCCGCGGGTCTCGACCAGGCCGGTTACGGCCGACGCCAGCTGCTGGAGAGTCGGATGGACGGCGCCGTAGCCGACAGCGGCCACCAAATTGGCGCGCATGATCCGCGCCTGGAGCTCGGCGATCTCGGCCAGCGCCGAATCGATCGTTTCCTCCACGGCGCGGACCTGGGTAGCGACTTGATAGGCGGCATTTTCGATCATTTGCTTGCGCATGACTGCTCCTTCCCGGAAGCGCTTGGCCCCGGGTTGAAAAGCCCGATTTGAAGTGGGGTCGGTTCGGCTTAGGTTTCGAGCAGCCTCGAGAGGCTTTCGAGGCCGGCGAGATACATGCCCGCCGAAAACGCTGCGCCCGCCGCGATCATTACGATCCAGAGCAGCCGAAGGCCGACACTCATCTCATTGCGGGGGTGGCTCCTCGTTGCGAACGGCAATTGCAGGGAAGACCAGGCGAGCCCGTGCTTCTGCTCGGTATTGAGGCCGGTGCTCCCCCAGGCCTCCCCTGCGCGATCAGCGTGCCGAATCTGATTGCTGATCGCGCCGCCTGGGTCGGCCGTTGCCGCCGCTTCCTCAATATACGGCGGTTGATGTATCAATCGCTGATATGGTTCGCAGTAGTGCGCGACGATGCGCGCCGCTTGCGCGCGGCGGCTTACCCCGAGCGTGTGCAGCGCCTGGCGAACCCGCTGGTCGACGGTATGCGGCGAGATTCCGAGCTCGACCGCAATTTCTTTCGACGACAGATGTTGAGCGACAAGCCGCAGGCAGTCGAGCTGGCCTTCGCTCAGCTTGGCGACCCGTTGCGCAACTT
>CAMPJH010000145.1 GCA_946886845.1 uncultured Sphingomonas sp.
AGGCTCGCCGCTGCGACGCGCTGCCGAGATTCAGGCTCCGGTGCTCCTCGTCCATGGCGACCTCGACGCCAACGTCGCGTTCCGCCACTCGCAGAAGATGGAAGAGGCGCTGCGCGGCGCCGGCAAGCAGGTCGAGTTCCTGCAGTACAAGGGCCTCGACCATCAGCTGCGCGACTCGACTGTCCGCGCCGAGTTCTTGACCCGAATCGGCCAGCTCCTCGACCGCACCATCGGCAAATAAAAAAGGGCGGCCGCGCGGCCGCCCTTTTCAATCCGCAGGTCCGTTGAGGATCAGCGCGAGTAGAACTCGATGACCAGGTTCGGCTCCATCCGTACCGGATAGGGCACCTCGTCGAGCGTCGGAACCCGGCTGTAGGTGACCTTCGAGGTGCCGTCGGGCACCACGTAATCGGGCACGTCGCGCTCGGCGAGGCCCTGGGCTTCGATGACCAGCGCCATTTCCTGCGCCTTGGGCCCGAGCTCGATGACGTCGCCGACGTTCACCCGGCGCGAGGCGATGTTGCACTTGGTGCCGTTGACCCGGATGTGGCCGTGGCTGACCAGCTGGCGGGCGGCCCAGATGGTCGGCGCGAACTTGGCGCGATAGACGACCATGTCGAGCCGGCGCTCGAGCAGGCCGATCAGGTTCTGCGAGGCGTCGCCCTTCATCGCGCTGGCCTCGGTGTAGGTGCGCTTGAACTGCTTTTCGGTGATGTCGCCGTAATAGCCCTTGAGCTTCTGCTTGGCGCGCAGCTGGATCCCGAAGTCGGAAAGCTTGCCCTTGCGGCGCTGGCCGTGCTGGCCGGGACCATATTCGCGGCGGTTGACCGGGCTCTTGGGCCGTCCGAAGACGTTCTCGCCCATGCGGCGGTCGAGCTTGTACTTGGCGCTGGTGCGCTTGGTCACGTTGTATTCTCCAATTCGCGTTACAGTTCTTGTCGCCAGCTCTTCTGATCCGAAAACCGGTTCCCACTTTTCGGGAAGAGCTGGTGTGCCCCGGGACCGCACCGCCTGGCATTATGCCAGACGCGATCGCCGCTTCACCGGGAGTGCGGGATCAATTGCGAGCGGCGCACCTAGGGGTGCGCGCCCGACAGGTCAAGCTCAGCTCTTGGTAAGCCTCGACTTGTCCCTGATGAAGCAGTCGCCCGGTTCGCCGTAGCTCAGCTGCTCGAGCGTCTTCTGGATTTCCGCCTCGGTCTTGCAGTCCGGCGCCTTGACCGGGCGCAGGTCCTTGTCGGTGACCGGCGTCGGCCCCTCCAGCCGATCGCGCAACTTGACGTTGAGGTCAGGTTGCGACGCTCCCGGTGCCATCATAGCCAGGAGAATGATAAGCTTCAGCATAGCTGTTCCCCTCTGATTACAAGGGGTTGATGATGCGCTTCTTGCTCGGCCTTGGCAACGGCAAATGCAGGCGATCAACCCCTCGTCCGCGGCGGCCGTTCGAGCGCCCGGATGATTCCCCGCACGGCCTTGATCTCGCGCGACGACCAGCCGGTCTTGGTGAAGATCGTCCGCAGCGTGTTGCGGGTCGCCTGCTGCCTGGCCGGCGGATGGAAATAGCCCTTGGCTTCGAGCGCTTCGTCGAGCTGCGAGATGAGGCCGTCGAGCTCGCCATGCGGGGCCGGCGGCTCCGGCACTTTGTCGGGCGGGATCGCCAGCGTCACTGTCCGCGACCATTCGTAGGCGAGGAGGATCACCGCCTGGGCTAGGTTCAGGGAGGCGAACTCGGGATTGATCGGGACCGTCACGATGGCGCCTGCGAGCGCGACCTCCTCGGTCTCGAGCCCGGAACGCTCGGGGCCGAACAATATGGCCGAGCGGGCGGGGGTCGCCGCAATCACCGACGCCATCGCGTCCGGAGTGACCGCCGGCATCACCAGCTCGCGCCGGCGAACGGTGGCCGCATAGACGATCGAGCAGTCGGCGACCGCGTCGGCCGCCGTGGCGAAGACCCGAGCCCGCTCGAGGACGATGTCGGCGCCGCTGGCGGCCGGGCCGGCGGCTGGATTGGGCCAGCCGTCGCGCGGGGCGACCAGCCGCATCTCGGTCAGCCCGAAATTGAGCATCGCCCGCGCCGACTTGCCGATATTCTCCCCGAGCTGGGGACGGACGAGGACGATGACCGGCGGGCTAGCTGCCATCGCCGACCGCGCCGGCGATTTCGGCGAAATCACCCGGCTCGCTGAAGTCCTTGTAGACGCTGGCGAAGCGGATGTAGGCGACGTGGTCGAGGGCTTTGAGCCCGTCCATCACCGCTTCGCCGATCTGGGTGGTGGTCACCTCGTCGCCGCGGGTTTCGAGCTGGCGCTGGATCGAGGTGATCAGCCGCTCGACCCGCTCGGCGGGGATGTCCCGCTTGCGGCAGGCGATGGCGACCGAGCGCTCGAGCTTGGCGCGCTCGAACGGCTCGCGCTCGCCGTTCTTCTTGACCACAATCAGGTCGCGCAGCTGGACCCGCTCGAAGGTCGTGAAGCGGGCGCCGCAGGCTTCGCATTGCCGGCGGCGGCGGATCGACGCGCCATCCTCCGACGGCCGGCTGTCCTTCACCTGGCTCGCTTCATGGGTGCAGAACGGGCAGCGCATTGGCTAGTCCTGGTAGATCGGGAAGCGCGCGCACAGCTCCTCGACGCGGCGCGCGACGGATTGCTCGACCTGGGCATCGCCCGCCTCGCCGTTCTTGCGCAATCCGTCGACGACTTCGGCGATCATCCCGCCGACCTCGCGGAACTCGCCCTCGCCGAAGCCGCGGGTCGTCCCGGCCGGAGTACCGAGGCGGATTCCGGACGTGACGAAAGGCTTTTCCGGGTCGAACGGAATGCCGTTCTTGTTGCAGGTGATGGACGCCCGGTCGAGCGCCTTCTCGGCATGCTTGCCCTTGGCCTGCTTGGGCCGAAGGTCGACCAGCATCAGATGGTTGTCGGTGCCGCCCGAAACGATGTCGAGGCCGGCGTCCTGCAGCGATTTCGCAAGCGCGCGGGCATTGGCGACGATGTTCGCCGCGTAGGTCTTGAACTCCGGCTGCAGGGCCTCGCGGAAGGCGACCGCCTTGGCGGCGATGACATGCATCAGCGGCCCGCCCTGAAGGCCCGGAAACACCGCCGAGTTCATCTTCTTGGCGATGTCCTCGTCATTGGCGAGGATCATTCCGCCGCGCGGCCCGCGCAGCGACTTGTGGGTCGTGGTCGTCGTGACATGGGCGTGCGGCACCGGATTGGGATGGACGCCGCCGGCGACCAGCCCGGCGAAATGGGCCATGTCGACCATCAGATAAGCGCCGACTTCGTCCGCGATCCGGCGGAAGCCTTCGAAGTCCCAGATCCGCGAATAAGCGGTGCCGCCGGCGATGATCAGCTTCGGCCGCTCGCGCCGCGCGATCTCCGCGACTTCGTCCATGTCGATCAGCTGGTCGTCACGCCGCACGCCATAGGCGACCGGGTGAAACCACTTGCCGGACATGTTGACCGGCGACCCGTGGGTCAGGTGGCCGCCGGCATTGAGGTCGAGGCCCATGAACTTGTCGCCCGGCTGCAGCAGAGCGAGGAACACGGCCTGGTTCATCTGGCTGCCGCTGTTCGGCTGGACGTTGGCGAAGCCGGCCCCGAACAGCTGCTTGGCGCGCTCGATCGCCAGCGTCTCGACGATGTCGACATATTCGCAGCCGCCGTAATAGCGCTTGCCGGGATAGCCCTCGGCATATTTGTTGGTCAGCACCGAGCCCTGGGCCTCGAGCACCGCTTTCGACACGATATTTTCCGACGCGATCAGCTCGATCTTATCGCGCTGGCGGCCGAGCTCCTTGGCGATCGCCTCGGCGATCTCCGGATCGGCCTTCTCCAGCCGGTCGGTGAAGAAGCCCTTGGGCTGGACGTCGTTCAAATTGGCGGCGCTGGCCATCAGTCGCTTTCCTGCAGGAGCTGTGAGAGCTGGTCGACGCGGCGCTGGTGGCGCCCGCCGGCGAAATCGGTGCCGAGGAACTCGGCGACGCAGGCGCGGGCCATGTCGGCACCGACCAGGCGGCCGCCGAGCGCCAGCACATT
>CAMPJH010000146.1 GCA_946886845.1 uncultured Sphingomonas sp.
CCGATGCGGACGAAGGGCTGATCAACCGCGCCTACGTCTTCTCGATGAAGGCGCATGGCTCGCAGGTCCGCGCCTCCGGCGACCCTTATTTCAGCCATCCGATCGAGGTCGCGGGAATCCTCACCGACCTGAAGCTCGACGACCAGACGATCGTCACTGCGATCCTCCACGACACGATCGAGGACACGCTCGCCACCCCCGAAGAGATCGAGAAGCTGTTCGGCAAGGACGTCGCCCGCCTGGTCGATGGGGTCACCAAGCTCAGCAAGATCGAGGCCCAGTCGGAGAACGAGCGCGCCGCCGAGAACTTGCGCAAGTTCCTGCTGGCGCTGTCCGACGACATCCGGGTGCTGCTCGTGAAGCTCGCCGACCGGCTGCACAACATGCGCACTCTCCACCACGTCCCGTCGGAGGACAAAAGGCGGCGGATCGCCCGCGAGACGATGGATATCTACGCGCCGCTCGCCGAGCGCATCGGCATGTACGAGATGATGACGGAGATGCAGACGCTGGCGTTCCGCGAGCTCGAGCCCGACGCCTACGCCTCGATCACCCGCCGACTGAAGCAATTGCATGAGGCCGGCGGCGACCTCGTCAGCCGCATCGGGCTGGGCCTGCAGCTCCACCTTGCCGACAACGGCCTCGAAGCCGAGGTCACCGGACGCGAAAAGCATCCCTATTCGATCTGGCGCAAGATGGCCGAGCGCCACATCAGCTTCGAGCAATTATCGGATGTGATGGCGTTCCGGGTGATCGTCGACAGCGTCGACGATTGCTACCGGGCGCTCGGGTTGATCCACCGGCGCTGGCCGATGGTTCCCGGCCGCTACAAGGATTATATCTCGACCCCGAAGCGCAACGGTTATCGCTCGCTCCACACGTCGGTGATCCACGATTCGCAAATGCGGATCGAAATCCAGATCCGCACCCGGGAGATGCACGAGCAGGCCGAGCGCGGCCTCGCTGCCCATTGGGCGTACAAGGAAGGCAAGCCGCGGGCCGAGCTCAAGATCCCGTGGGTCGACGAGCTGGTCGAGATCCTCGAGCATGCCGCCAGCCCCGAAGAGCTTCTCGAGCATACCCGGATGGCGATGTACCAGGACCGCATCTTCGCCTTCACCCCCAAGGGCGAGCTGATCCAGCTGCCCAAGGGCGCGACCCCAGTCGACTTCGCTTACGCGGTCCACACCGACCTCGGCGACCGAACCGTCGGAGCCAAGGTCAATGGCCGGGTGGTGCCGCTTCGGACCATGCTGGAGAACGGCGACCAGGTCGAAATCCTCGCGTCCGAGGCGCAGCACCCGCAGCCGTCATGGCTTCGGTTCGTCGCCACCGGCAAGGCGCGCGCCGGCGTTCGCCGCTTCGTCCGCCACAAGGAGCGCGACGAGACAATCGAGCTTGGCCGCAAGATTTACGACGAGATTGTCGAACGCCTGCCGGCCGAGCTGGGCGAGGACGCGCTGAAGCGCGCGCTCAAGAAGCTCAAGATGGAGGACGAGGACGCGCTGATGATCGCCATCGCGCGCAAGCGTGTGACCGACGAGGAGGTGATGGAAGCGCTGATGCCCGGCTCAGCCGGCGCCGACGTCGCCGCTCCGCCTCCGGCCCAGCGCTCGGCGATCTCGATCAAAGGCCTGACCCCCGGCGTCGCTTATCATCTCGCCACCTGCTGCCACCCGATCCCGGGCGACCGGATCGTCGGCCTGCGCCGCGAGGACGAAGAAATCGAGGTCCATGTGATCGGTTGCGATACGCTGGCCAGCGGAATCGATGCCGATTGGCTCGACCTCGCCTGGGGCGAGGGGTCCGGCGGCGCGGCGCGGGTGGCGGTGATCCTCCACGACGTTCCCGGCGCTCTTGGGACGATGGCGGGAATCCTCGGCGCCAAGCGGGCCAATATCGTCAATCTTCATCTGGTCCATCGCGACGGAAGCTTTCAGACATTCCATCTCGACCTGGAGGTTCACGACCTCGCGCATCTGCACACCATCGTCGCCGCGCTTCGCGACGCCGACCCGGTCAGCTCGGTCGAGCGAATCTAGCTCCCAGCCGCCACTCGTTCGCGGGCGCTTCCCGCGGCAAGCACCGCCAGGGTCACGAGGTCGGATGCGCTCGCCGTCATCGGCGCAATCTGGACCGGCAGCTCGAGCCCGACGAGGAACGGTCCAAGCACGCTTTCGCCGCCAAGACCGCGCAGCAGTTTCGACGACAGATTGGCCGACTGCAGCCCCGGCATCACCAGGATGTTGGCCGGGCCGGTCAGCCGGCTGAACGGATAGTAGCGCCGCTGCATCTCATAATTGAGCGCCACGTCAGGCCCCATTTCGCCTTCATATTCGAAGTCGGTATTGATCCCGTCGAGCAGCTTCACCGCGCCGCGCAGCTCATCAATATGGGTGCCCGGCGGGTTGCCGAACGTCGTGTAGCTGATGAACGCGATCCTCGGTTCGAGGCCCATTCGGCGGGCGAAGCTTGCGGAGCGAAGCGCAATTGCCGCCAACTGGTGCGCGTCCGGCCGCTCGGTGACGGCGGTGTCGGCGATCAGCACCGTCAGATGGCGCGCGACGACCAGGTTGATCCCGAACGGGGTCGCATCCTGCTCGTCGTCGACGACCAGCCGCACCTGGCGAAGCGACTGGCTGAACGGCCGGGTGGTACCGGTGATCATCGCGTCGGCTTCGCCCAACGCCAGCATCGCCGCCGCGAAATAGTTGCGGTCCTGATTGACCATCCGCTCGACTTCGCGGCGAAGCAGGCCGTGCCGCTGGTGCTTGTCGTAAATGTAATCGACGGCGCGGCCGACCAGCGGCGAATTGCGGCTGTTGAGCACCTGATAGGCTTCGGGATCGTCGACGCCCATTTCGCGCAGCAGGTCGTGCACCTCCTCGCGGCCGACGAGGACCGGCGTACCGAGCCCGGCTTCCTTGAAGGCGATCGCGGCCCGAAGCACGTTGGGCTCCTCGCCCTCGGCGAAGAGGACGCGCTTGGGCTTCGACTTGGCTGCTTCGTAGGCGAGGCTGAGCACCGAAACTGTCGGGTTGAGCCGCGCCCGCAATTCCTGCCGATACGAGTCGAGATTCTCGATCCGCTTCTGGGCGACTCCGCTGCGCATCGCCGCTTCGGCGACCGCGGAGGCGACAATCTCCATCAGCCGCGGATCGAATGGCGCCGGAATGATATAGTCGCGGCCGAAGCTGTGGGTTTGCCCGCCATAGGCGGCCGCGACCTCCTCGGGCACCGGCTCGCGGGCAAGCTGGGCCAGCGCTTCGGCGGCGGCGATCTTCATCTCGTCGTTGATCGCCGTCGCGCGCACGTCGAGCGCCCCCCGGAAGATGAACGGGAAGCCTAGTACGTTGTTGACCTGGTTGGGAAAGTCCGACCGGCCAGTGGCGATGATCGCATCGGGCCGAGCTGCCATCGCGTCGGGCGGCCAGATTTCGGGATCGGGATTGGCCATCGCGAAGATGATCGGCTGCTCGGCCATCGCCTTGACCATGTCCGGCTTCAGCGCGTCGGCGGCCGAGAGGCCGAGGAAGACGTCGGCTCCAACCAAGGCTTCGGACAGTGTTCGCGCCTCGGTGTCGATCGCATGGGCCGACTTCCACTGGTCGAGGTCGGTCCGACCCTTGTGGATGACGCCCTTTCGGTCGCACATCGTGACTTGGTCGCCTTTGACCCCCATCGCCTTGATCAGCTCGGTGCAGGCGATCGCCGCCGCTCCGGCGCCGTTGACCACCACCTTGATCTTGCCGAGGTCGCGCCCAGTCAGAAGGCAGGCGTTGATCAGGCCGGCGGCGGTGATGATCGCGGTCCCGTGCTGGTCGTCGTGGAACACCGGGATGTTCATCCGCTCGCGAAGCGTCTGCTCGATTACGAAGCAGTCGGGGGCGGCGATGTCCTCGAGGTTGATGCCGCCGAAGCTCGGCTCGAGCAGCGCGACCGCGTCGATAAACTTGTTGCAATCGTCGGTGTCGAGCTCGAGGTCGATGGCGTCGACGTCTGCGAAGCGCTTG
>CAMPJH010000147.1 GCA_946886845.1 uncultured Sphingomonas sp.
TGCTTCGGCCCTATCTCGACATCCTGCTGGCCAAGACCGGCGATCCGGCGGCAATCGCCGAGATCTTCGCCGCGAGCCAGCTGATGATGCGCCCCGGCCTTGCCCAGACGCAGGCCGTGTTCGCCCGTGAGCTGACCGGCGGCACGGACGAGGCCGCGAGGCTGTTCCGCCAGTCGGTGACCCTAACCCGCGACGTCGAGCGCTCCCGGATTGCGCTTGCCCGGCTCGAAGAAGCGCCGCAGCCGTCGCCAGAGCAATTGCTGAAGATCCGCTCGCTACGCGCCGACCTTGCCCAAGCGGAAAAGGACGCCGTTGCGACCCAGGCCGAGCTTGCCAAATTCCCGCGCTACCGCGCCGTTTCGAGCGCCATCATCCCGCTCGCCGACCTGCAGAAGACGCTTCGCACGGGCGAAGGCTATTACCGGATGACAGTCGTCGGCGAAGACGTCTACGCGCTCCTGGCGACTCCGACCGCGGCACAGGCGGTCAAACTGCCGATCAGCGCCAAGGACCTCGACGCCCAGGTCGAATCGCTCCGCGAAAGCATCACCACGCTCGAGCGCGGCCAGCAGATGATCTACCCCTATGACGTCGCGCTCGCCCACAAGATGTACGTCGACCTGTTCGGGCCGTTCCAGGCGCCGCTGGCATCAGTCACGCATCTGGTGTTCGAGCCGGACGGCGCAATGCTTCGGCTTCCGGTCAATCCGCTGGTCGTCGACCAGGCTTCGGTCGATCTCTACAACGCCCGGGTCGCGGCCGACGAGAATGCCGACTTCGACTTCCGCGGACTGAAATGGTTCGGGCGCGACCATGAGGTCAGCACGGCGGTCTCACCACGCGCCTTCGTCGACATGCGTGCGGCTCCGCCGGCCGCGGCACCCAGGCAATATCTCGGCCTCGGCGAGAATACGAAGCCGCCGGCCGACGCCGCCGCGCTGATCGTCCCGGCTGCGGTCGACCGCGACTGCCTCGTCCCGCCGGGCAGCTGGCAGCGGCCGATCTCAGCTCGCGAGCTGCTGATGGCGCAGCAAGCAATGGCGCGGTTCGACCCGCAGGGTGCGCAGGTAATTACCGGCGATGGCTTCACCGACACCGCTATTGAGGGGCGGACCGATCTCGACCAGTATCGGGTCATCCATTTCGCCACTCACGGCGTGGTGACATCGTCGCGCGCCAAATGCCCGACCCAGCCGGCGCTGCTGACCAGCTTCGGCGGCGAGGGGTCCGACGGACTGCTGACTTTCCGCGACATCTTCGACCTTCGGCTCGACGCCGACCTGATCATCCTGTCGGCATGCGACACCGCCGGCAAAGCGACCGCCGCCGCCACCCAGGACGTCGGGCTCGCAACCGGGGGCGACGTCGCTCTCGATGGCCTGGTCCGCGCCTTCGTCGGTGCCGGGGGGCGCCTGGTGCTGGCGACCCATTGGCCGATACCGGACAATTACGACGCGACCCAGCGATTGATCACCGGCCTGTTCACGGCTTCACCAGGGACTGCGACGGTTGCCGCGCTGCGCCAGTCGGAGCGCGTGCTGATGGACGAGGCCGATACCTCGCATCCGGTCTATTGGGCGGCGTTCGCCGCGGTCGGCGATGGGGAGATCCCGGTGATCCGCGCCAACCCGCAGGTCGCGCAGAGCCACTAAGGCTAGTTGCCCTGGGGCTGGTCGCCGCAACGGCAGCTGTTGACGCGCGCCTTGCGGACCCGCTTCACCGGCGCCGCGTCGGTCGCGGCCACTTCCGGACGGACATCGCTTGCCGAGGCGACGACTACCTCGGTCGGACGATTGTCGGGCTGAGCGGCTTTCTGGACCGGCGCCTTCACTGGCTCCGCCACCGCAACCGCGGCGAACGACAGTCCAGCAACAGCAACCATCAACAGACGAGCACGCATAACGGCCTCCATCTAGAAACCGTGCAGATTTACGGCGCTCGCGGTTGCCAATTGCCTACGGGCATTGGTTAACGACGCGGAAGCCATGACCGGATGGGTTAGTGCTTGACCGTTGGTCGAGCAGGCATGACAGCTCGCGGAACCGGGGTTCCCCTTCGCCTTCCAGTCAACGCTAGGTCTTCAGATGATCATAAGGCTCTCTGTCACCTGCCTGCTGCTTGCCAGCAGCGCCGCCGTTCACGCCCAGCAGGACGCGCCCCCACAACCATCGCCCAGCGAGGCCGCGACCCAGCATGCGCCGCCGCAGGGGCCGGCAAGCGCGCCGCAGCAGGCGACGGATTCGAAGGCACCGAAATGGGATGTCGAGCGGCCGCGCGGGCTGACGACGCAGCGCGTCCAGCTTGATACCGACGAGGGCACGTGGATGAACGTCGACGTCTCTCCGGACGGCTCGCGGATCGCCTTCGACATGCTTGGCGATATTTACGTGCTGCCGATCGGCGGTGGCACGCCGACGCGAATCGCCGAGGGGCTATCCTACGAACAGCAGCCGCGCTGGTCGCCGGACGGATCGCGGATCGCCTTCGTTTCCGATCGCGGCGGCGGCGACAACATCTGGACGATGAATGCTGACGGATCGGACAAGAAGCAGCTGACCAAGGAAGATTTCCGGCTCCTCAACCAGCCGAGCTGGAGCCCGGACGGGCGGTTCATCGTCGCCAAGAAGCATTTTACCACCCAGCGCTCGCTCGGCACCGGCGAGGTCTGGCTCTATCATGTCGATGGCGGCACCGGCGTGCTGCTGGTCAAGCGCAAGGACGAGAAGCTTCAGAAGGAACTCGGCGAGCCGACCTTCGCCCCCGACGGCAAGAGCGTCTACTTCACTCGGAACATCACGCCCGGAAACACCTTCCAATATGCGCAGGATTCGAACACCGAGCTGTTCGCGATCGAACGCTATGAGCTGGAGAGCGGCGAGACCAACCGGGTAACGGCGGGCAACGGCGGCGCCGTTCGTCCGACTCCTTCGCCAGACGGCAAGTATCTGGCGTTCGTCCGCCGCGAGCGGGCCAAGTCCAAGCTCTACGTCCGTGACCTCGCCAGCGGCAATGAGCGGAAGATTTACGACGCGCTCGACCAGGACATGCAGGAAACCTGGGCGGTGACCGGCGTCTATCCCAACATGGATTGGACCTCGGACAGCCGCGAGGTTGTCTTCTGGGCGGGCGGCAAGATCCGCCGCGTGCCCGTGAATGGCGGCGAAGCGAGCGAGATTCCGTTCAGGGTGCGGGACGACCGGATCGTCGCCAACTCGCTGCACCCCACGGTCGAAGTCGCTCCGGCGAGCTTCCAGACGAAAATGATCCGCTGGCCGCAGGTTTCTCCCGACGGCCGGCAAATCGTCTACGAATCACTCGGCAAGCTGTGGTTGCGCCCGGCCGCCGGCGCCGCCGCGCGGCGCCTGACCCGCGGCAACGAGAACAAGTTCGAAGCATGGCCAAGCTGGTCGCGCGACGGCCGTTCGATCGCCTTCGTCAGCTGGAGCGACGGCGAGCTGGGCCGCATTCAAGCTGTCGGCGCCGGTGGCGGCTCGCCGCGAACCGTGACCACCGAGCCCGGCCACTATTCGACCCCGCGTTTCTCGCCCGACGGCCGGACGATCGTGTTCGAAGCCGGCTCAGGCGGCTATCTGACCTCGGATGAGTGGAGCCGCGAGGGCGGTATCTATTCGGTCGCCGCAAGCGGCGGAAAGCCCAGGCTCATCGAGCGCGGCGGCTCCAACCCGCAATTCGGCGCCAGCGGCGATCGGCTGTTCATGACCGTCCAGTCCGACGACGACAAGCTCCAGTTGGTCAGCATCGACCTCAACGGCGAGGCGCGGCGCGTGCATGCGTCGGGCGACCTCACCAGCGATTTCCAGGTCGCTCCGGACGGGCAATCGGTTGCCTTCCGCCAGAATTACGAAGCGCATCTGATGCCGCTGATGCCCGGCACCCAGGATGTCGCGGTCGCGCTTGCAAAGGGCGCACTACCGACGGTCAGGCTCAGCCAGGGCGGCGGCGACTTCATCCCTTTCTCGAGCGGCGGCGCTCGGGTTCACTGGAGC
>CAMPJH010000148.1 GCA_946886845.1 uncultured Sphingomonas sp.
TTACTTCTTCTTGCCGGCGATCGGCTTGGCCTTGCCCTTGCGGGTGCGCGCGTTGGTGTGCGTGCGCTGGCCGCGGACCGGCAGGCCCTTGCGGTGCCTGAGGCCGCGATAGGACGCGAGGTCCATCAGCCGCTTGATGTTCATCGCCGTCTCGCGGCGAAGGTCGCCCTCGACGGTCTGGTCGCGGTCGATCGCCTCGCGGATATGCAGCACCTCCTGGTCGGTGAGGTCCTGGACCCGCCGCTCGGGCGCGATGCCGAGCTTGGCGATGATCTGCTTGGCCGTGGTCCGGCCGATTCCGTGGATGTAGGTGAGCGCGATTTCGACACGCTTGTTGGTCGGGATATTAACGCCGGCGATACGGGCCATTCTTCATCCTTCTTCAGCTCCACAGGCGTTGGATTTTGCGAAGGGAAAACCCAACGCGAAGCCGACACCTATCTCGTCGCTATGTGCGTCCTTCCCAAACGAAAAACCGACGCGCGCACGAATGCGCCGCCGGAAACCGGTTGATCGGGATGCAAGCCATGTAGGATTCGCGACGGGCCAAGTCAAGCGGCCGCGACGGCCGATTGCCGAGGCTTTCGCGCCCCGATACAGCCGCGCTCGAAATGATCCGCCTGACCCACGACCAGCCGCTGCCCGAAGCCCTGCGCGGAAGCATCGTCGCGCTCGGCAATTTCGACGGCTTCCACCTCGGCCACCAGGCGGTCGTCAACCGCGCCATCGCGCTCGGCTTTCACGAGCGGCGGCCGGTAATCGTCGCCACCTTCGACCCGCATCCGGTGCGGTTCTTCAAGCCCGACGTCCCGCCGTTCCGCCTGACCAGCCTCGACCCGCGCGAGCGCCTGTTCGCCCATGCCGGCGCCGACGCGATGCTGGTGTTCCGCTTCGACGCCGAGCTCGCGTCGATGGACGCCGACGCGTTCGTCGCCGAGATCCTGGCCAGGCGCCTCGGAGTCGCCGGCGTCGTCACCGGCGACGACTTCAGCTTCGGCAAGGGTCGCACCGGCGATGTCGACCTGCTGCGTAAGCTCGGCGAGCAGTACGGGGTGCGCGCCGAGGCGGTGGCCCAGGTCATGATCGACGGCGAGCGGGTTTCGTCCGGCCGGATCCGCGAAGCGCTCGCCGCCGGCGATCCCGGCACCGCGACCCACTTGCTGACCCGGCCGTTCGCGGTCGAGGCGGTGGTCGAGCGCGGCGACGGCCGCGGCCATGCGCTCGGTTTTCCGACAGCCAACGTCTCGCTCGGCCGTTACCAGCGGCCCGCCTACGGCATCTACGCGGTGCGGATCCGGCTCGACGACAACAGCGAGCATAGCGGCGTCGCCAGCTTCGGAGTGCGGCCGACCTTCGAAGAGGGCGAGGAGTACCTTGAAACCTTCATCTTCGACTGGGAGGGCGACCTCTACGACCGCACCATAGAGATCGGCCTGATTGCCTATCTTCGCCCCGAGGCGAAATTCGACAGCGTCGAGGCTTTGGTCGAACAGATGCGCAAGGACGAGGCCGAGGCGCGGCGGCTGCTGGCGATTGCGGCCTAGGGTTCGTTCGGCTTAGCGACGATAGGTTGGAAGCGACCAGCCCTTCGCGATCGCCAGGCCGCGAAGCGCGAAACCCGCCGCCGCTGCTATCGCACCGGCCACTACGGCAGGAGCGCCGCCGAAATCGAGCAGCACCATGAGTCCGGCCGACAGAGCGGCGGCGGTCACGTAGAGCTCGTGACGAAGCAGGATCGACGGCTCGTCAGCCAGAAGATCGCGAATGATACCTCCGGCGCATGCGGTAAGGACGCCCATAGCGAAGGCAGGAAGATGGGCGGCGCCATAGGCCAGCCCCTTGGCGGTCCCGTAGGTCGCATAGGCGGCAAGGCCGACCGCATCGAACCAGACCAGGCCGGTTCGGCCCCACACCCGTGTCGGCATCAACCAGACGATTAGTGCCGCAGCGATGCAGATGAGCAGAATCCAATTTTGGTGGACCCAGAAGACGGGCGCGCCGATCAGCAAATCGCGGATGGTGCCGCCGCCGATGCCCGTGGCGACGGCGAAGAACGCGAAAGTGACGAATGTCTGGCGTTTCTGCGCCGCGAGCAGCGCTCCCGAAACCGCGAAAACGCCGATGCCGAGATAATCGAGATATTCCAGCACGGGCAGAGCAGGAGGGAGTGCCGGAGGAGTCATTAGTACGTGTCTATCACTCGAACGGCGTCAAGGAAGCCACCAACGGCGCGAGTCCGCTTTCCACTGTGGCCGAGGCCATTTGCATTCCGGCCCTCCCCCGCTAAGGCGCCGCTTCCATGGCTGACGCGCCTTCAAAGCCCGATTACCGACCGACCGTTTTCCTGCCGAAGACCGACTTTCCGATGAAGGCCGGGCTGCCGCAGAAGGAGCCGGCGATCCTTGCCCGCTGGGAGGAAGACGACCTCTACGGCCAGGTGCGGCGCGCGCGGGCTGGCCGCGACAAGTTCATCCTCCACGACGGCCCGCCCTACGCCAATGGCGACATCCATATCGGCCATGCGCTCAACCATGCGCTGAAGGACATGGTGGTGCGGACGCAAACCCTGCTCGGCAAGGACGCGCCTTACGTGCCGGGCTGGGACTGCCACGGGCTGCCGATCGAGTGGAAGGTCGAGGAGCAGTATCGCAAGAAGAAGCTCAACAAGGACGAGGTGCCGGTCCGCGAGTTCCGCGCCGAATGCCGCGCCTATGCCCAGCATTGGGTCGACGTCCAGCGCGAGCAATTGAAGCGGCTCGGCATCGGCGGCGACTGGGATCATCCCTATTTGACGATGGCCTATGACGCGGAGGCGACCATCGTCGCCGAGCTGATGAAGTTCGCCGAGACCGGCCAGCTCTACCGCGGCGCCAAGCCGGTGATGTGGTCGCCGGTCGAGAAGACCGCGCTGGCCGAGGCCGAGATCGAATATGAAGACATCGTCTCGACCCAGATCGATGTCGCGTTCGAGATCGTCGAGAGCCCGATCCCGGAGCTGGTCGGCGCGCACGCGGTGGCGTGGACGACCACGCCATGGACGATCCCGGTCAATCAGGCGATCGCGTATGGGCCAGAGATTTACTATCACCTTCTCGAAGACGACCAAGGCAAACGATACCTGATCGCATTCGACCTGATCGAACCATTTCGAGATCGGACACGACTGAACTTGCGAGTGGTTGGCGGCAGCGTTTCCGATGACCCCGAAAAGAACCTGCGAGACATGGTCGATCGGCAAATCCGTGGTTCCGAGCTCGCCGGCACCATCGCCCGCCATCCGATGCACAAGCTCGGCGGGTTCTTCGCCAGACCGCGGCCGTTCCTACCCGGCGACTTCGTTACCACCGACCAGGGCACGGGTCTGGTCCACATGGCGCCCGACCATGGCGAGGACGATTTCGAGCTTTGCAAGTCGGTCGGCATCGACCCGGTGTTCGCGGTCGATGCGGGCGGCTTCTACCGGCCCGACTGGCTGTGGCTCGGCGGCCAGGGCTCGGTGATCAACAACAAGTTCAACGCGCCCGAGGGGCCGATCTGCTCGGACCTGCGCGAAGCCGGGGCGCTGCTCGCGGCTAGCGCGGATTTCCGGCACAGCTACCCGCATTCGTGGCGGTCGAAGGCCAAGGTCATCTACCGCTGCACGCCGCAATGGTTCATCGCCATGGACCGGCCGCTGAGCGAGGAGCATTGCTCGAGCTTCGCCGAGCGGCGCTGGGAGAATGAGGGCGGTGCGCTCGACCGGTCGCACCCGACCCTTCGCCAGCTTGCCCTGCGGGCGATCGCCGAGACGCGGTTCGTGCCCGAGAAGGGCCGCAACCGGATCGGATCGATGGTCGAGGGGCGGCCCGATTGGGTGATCAGCCGCCAGCGCGCCTGGGGCGTGCCGATCGCCTTGTTCGTCGAGCGCAAGACCGGCGAGCTGCTGGTCGATGCCGCGGTCAACGCGCGGATCGTCGAAGCCATC
>CAMPJH010000149.1 GCA_946886845.1 uncultured Sphingomonas sp.
CAGGTTGATGGCGACGTAGAAGAAGATCGTCGCCGACAGCCCGGCGGCGGCGAGTTGCGCGAAACGGGTGCGGGCGCCGTTGCTGACCTGCATCCCCCAGCGGATCACCATCGCGAAGCTCAGGATGATCAGGACTCCGCCGGCAAACCCCCATTCCTCGACCATCGTCGAGAAAACGAAATCGGTATGGCCTTCGGGAAGGTAGTCGAGGTGGCTCTGGCTGCCCTGGAGATAGCCCTTGCCGAAAATGCCGCCGGATCCGATCGCGATCTTCGACTGGGTGATGTGATAGCCTGAGCCGAGCGGGTCGCTCTCCGGGTCGAGGAAGGTCAGAACGCGCTTGCGCTGATATTCGTGCATGAACGCGTAAGCGACCGGTGCGGCAACCGCGACCAGTCCGGCGGCGCCTGCGAACAGCCACCAAGGCAGGCCGGCGACGAACATCACCGTGGCGCCGATAAACAGGACCATCAGCGCGGTCCCCATGTCGGGCTGGACCAGGATCAGCAGGAACGGCACGCCAACCAGCAGGGCGGCTGGCCAGATCGCCCGCCAGCGGCGAATGTCGCCCGGCGGAAGCAGCTCGTAGAAGCGGGCCAGCACCAGCACGATCACCGGTTTCATGAACTCGCTCGGCTGGAGCCGGATCGGGCCGATGTCGAGCCAGCGCTGCGCGCCCTTGCCGACGAAGCCGAGCATCTCGACCGCGATCAGCATTACCAATACGACCGCGTAGATCGGGAAGGCGGCGGCCTTGATCGTCGACTCGCTGATCCAGGACATGCCGATCGCGACGGTCAGGAATCCGAGGAAAACCAGCGATTGCTTCAGAGCCCAGGGGCTCATCGACCCGCCAGCGGCCGAATAGAGTGTCAGGATGCCGATTCCGCCGATGCCGATGATCAGGAACAAGAGGCGCCACGGCAGCTTAGCAAGCGGCTGCGGAATGATCGCCGAGGAGATCATGCGTTGCTCGCCCGTGCCGCGGCCTCGACCGCGGCGGCGCGGCGGGCATTGCGCTCGAGCAGGGTGCCGCCCCATTGCTCCTCGAGCACCGCGAGGTTCTTCATCGCGACCTCGCGGTCGAACAGAAACGTCACGACGTCCTTGGCGATCGGAGCCGCGGCCCTGGCGCCGCCCATGCCGTGCTCGATGACGACCGCTCCGGCGTAGCGCGGCTTGTCCGAAGGCGCGAAGAACACGAACAGGCCGTGGTCGCGATACTTCCAGTCGCCGCTCTGGCCACGCTGGCCGCCGGCGATCCGCCGCACCTGGGCAGTGCCGGTCTTGCCGCTCATCTCGATGCCCTGGAGCGGTAGCCGGCTCCGTCCCGCGGTGCCGTCGCCGTTGACCACCTGCCACATGCCGCCGCGGACCATTTCGAGATGTTCGGGCGGCAGCCCAAGCAAGGGCGCCGGCTGCTTGTGGACTCCCAGCAACTGCGGCTGGACGTCCCGGCCCGAAGCGATGCGCGCCGCCATCACCGCCAGCTGCAGCGGATTGAGAAGCAGGAAGCCCTGGCCGATCGCCGCGTTGAGCGTGTCCGACGCGGTCCAGTCTGGGCGCTCGACCATCCGGCGGTTGGTCTTGAACTTGCTGGCCTTCCAGGCGCTGTCCGGAACCGTTCCGTAATTCTGGGTAACCAGCGGCAGATCGAACTTTTGACCAAGGCCGAGCCGCCGCGCCATCGGTGCGATCTTGTCGTAGCCGACGCGGTGACTCATCGCGTAGAAATATGTGTTGCAGCTCTTGGCGATCGCCCGGCGCATGTCGACCGACCCGTGGCGGCCGAGGCAGCGGAAGAAGCGGTTCCCGAGTCTGTAGCCCCCCGGGCAATTGATCCGCTGGGTCGGATCGATTCCGTGCTGCAGGAGCGCCAGAGCGTTCATCGGCTTGATCGTCGAGCCCGGCGGATAGAGCCCCTGCGTCACCTTGTTGAGCAGCGGCAAATGGTCGTCGTCCGACAGCATCCGCCATTCGGTCCGGCCGATGCCCTGTGAGAAGCTGTTGGGGTCGAAGGCCGGCATCGACACGAACGACAGGATGTCGCCGGTGTGGCAGTCCATCAGCACCAGCGAGCCGGACTCGTCGCCCATCCGCCGGGCGGCGAAGCTCTGGAGATCACCGTCGATGCTCAGCTGGACGGTCTGGCCGCTCCGGTCGGGCTTCGGGTCGAGCTCCTTGATCAGCTTGCCGCGCGCGGTAACCTCGACGCGCTGGCCCCCCGGCTGACCCCGCAGCTTCGGCTCAAGGGTCTTTTCCAGCCCCGCCTTGCCGATCTTGAACCCGGGGGTGATCAGCAGCGGGTTCTTCTCGGCCTCATATTCCTTTTCCGACGCGGTGCCGACGTAACCGACCAGGTGCGCGACGCCCGGTCCGTCCGGATAGAAACGCGAGAAACCGCGGGTCGGCTGGACGCCGGGAAGCTCGGGCAAGCGCACGGTGACAGCGGCATATTGGTCGTAGGGCACGCTTGCGGCCACTTCGACCGGCTTGAAGCCCTGGCTTTCCTTGAGCTCCTTGAGAATCCGGTCGAGGTCATCGCGATCGAGCGCCAGCAGCTGCGCAAGCTCCTTGAGCGTCTGCTCGGGATTTTCGAGCTGCTGCGGGATGATGTCGACCCGGAAGTCGCTGCGGTTGATGGCGATCGGCTTGCCGGTTCGGTCGACCAGCCAGCCGCGTCTCGGCGGGACGACGATCAGCTGCACCCGGTTTTCCTCGGACAGCAGCTGGTACTTCTCGTTCTCGGCCACGGCGAGATAGCCGAGCCGGCCAATCAGCAGCCCGCCGATTGCCGCCTGGCCGCCGCCGATCAGCATCATCCGCCGCGAGAAAGCGAGCGACTGGTGAACCGAAGTGAACCGTTGGTGCTTCACGGCCGTCCCAATCTCCACCGATCGATCCTGCTGACCAGCCAGGCGACGACCGGAAATGCGGCGATGGCGATGAGTATCGGCGGAATCATTGCTGAAAACGGAACGCGTGCGCCGGTCCAGGCGGCGACCTGCCATTGCGCGGCCTCGCTCATCAGGATGAGAAGCGCGGCAAGCGCCCACTCGATCCAATAGTCCCGCCACGCGGTGCGGCGGTCGAGCACGTCGAGCGCCAGCATCGCCGCCATCCAGACCGACATCGACAGGCCGATCGGGTCGCCGGTGATGAGGTCGTTGGCGAGCCCGAGCGGAGCGGCCCACCAGCTCGGCCAGACGCTCGACCGGTACAGGCGCCAGCCAATCAGCATGAGAAAACCGAAATCGGGAAACCAGCCGCTGAGCGCGACCATGGGCAGGCAGGACAGCAAGCTGGCGGCAACGACCGATGCCGCCGGGATATATTGCGCCCCCGCGATCGGGCCCTGGCCGATCCGTTGGTTCGAAGCGAGCGCCGAGCGGGCCATCAGGGCAGCTCTTCTTCGGCCCGGCCCGCCGACGCCATGGCTTCCGGCTCGTAGGGCTGCTGGACTATTGCGAAAGTCGATTCGGCGGGATCGGCCAGCGGCATTGCGATCGCATTGTCGCCGTCGAGGCGAAGCACGCGGGCGATCGGTACCATCGGCGGATACAGGCCGCCGGTTCCCGAGGTGATGACGATGTCGCCCGGCCGGAACGGATTGCGCCCGACCTCGAGCGGCTTGAGGTCGATCGTGCCGTCGCCGCGGCCCTGGGCGATCACCGCCTGGCCACTGCGCAGGTGGCGCGCGGGCACGATGTTGGAGCGATCGGACACCAGCAGCACCCGCGACGAGAAAAGCCCGGAATCCACCACCCGCCCAATCAGTCCCTGGGCGGCGCGCACCGGCATTCCGATGCGGACTCCGTCCCGAGTCCCGGCCGACAGGATCGCGAAGCGGCGCGGACTTTGATAGGAAGAGCCGACCAGCCGACCGACCGCAACCGCATCGCTGGTGCGCTCGCGTAACTGCAGCGCGCCCTTGAGCTGGCGGTTTTCCTGGCGGAT
>CAMPJH010000150.1 GCA_946886845.1 uncultured Sphingomonas sp.
CACCCCCACCCTGCCCTCCCCCATCAAGGGGGAGGGAAAGAGAAGGGCGAAGGGTCACGGGCGCGGCTGCTCCGCCACGTCGCGGTCGACGCGCTCGCGATAGAGTTGCTGCAGTCGCTCGACCATTGGCCCGCGGCACTCGAGCGTCCGACCGTCGATCTCGCGCACCGGGACGATCCCAGCGAAGGTGCCGGTGACGAACGCCTCTTCGGCGCCATAGACGTCGGTCAGCGAGAAATCCTTCTCGAAGGCCGGGATTCCGGCGTCGCGGCAGATTTCCAGGACCAGCCCGCGAGTCACTCCGGCCAGGCAATATTTGCCGCTCGAGGTCCACACCTCGCCCTTGCGGACGATGAAGAAATGCGTCGAGTTGCAGGTGGCGACGAAGCCGTGCGGGTCGAGCATCAGGCCCTCGTCCGCTCCGGCCTGTGCCGCCTGGATGCAGGCGGTGATGCAGTTGAGCTTAGAGTGCGAATTGAGCTTGGGGTCCTGCACCGCCGGGTCGCCGCGGCGGACGTGGACGGTGAACAGCTTGAGGCCGCGCTCGTGAACGCCCTCCGGCGGCTCTTTATATTCCGGCGCGATGACGACTGTGGCCCCGGACACGACCACGCGCGGGTCCTGGTAGGGCGTCGAGCGCACCCCGCGGGTGACCATCAGTCGGATGTGGACGCCCTCGTCCATGCCGTTGGCGTCGAGCGTCTCGTAGAGGCGCTTCGTCATCTGTTCGCGGGTCAGGCCGATATCCATCGCGATCGCCTTGGCGCCTTCGAACAGCCGGTCGAGGTGGCGGTCGAGGAAGGCGATGCGGCCCTTGTGAACGCGCAGTCCCTCCCAGACGCCGTCGCCGAGCATGAATCCGGAATCGAACACCGACACCACCGCCTCGGCGCGCGGCTTGAGCTCGCCGTTGACGCTGATCAGGACCGACGCGTTGCGTGGGTCCGAGACGTCGTGCATCGAGCGGGCTTTGGTCACGTGCAGGGGCCCTCGAAAGCGATCAATCGCTCGGCGCCGCTCGACCCGTCGGTCCAGCGCTCACAGCGAAGATAGTCACTGCCGAAATGCGCAGTGATCGCGGCGGGGCATTGCCGCTCGGCTGCCTCGGTAGACGTTGGTGACGGGCCCGCGATGTCGCCGATTTCGCCCGACGGCAGAAGCGCAAGCAAGTGGGGCTTGTCCCCCGTCCAGCCGCTGACGATCAGCCGCTCTCCGTCGACCGCGACTGGCGGATAATCGACCGGCGTCCGCCATTCGCGGACGACGTGGCCGGCGGCGTCGAACTCGACCACTTTGTCCGTATCGATGTGCATCCGGCCGAGCGGGATCGCGCTAACCGAAAGCAGGACGGTCGCGCCGCACGGGTGCGTCTGGACGTCCGAATCCGCGACCCCTTCGACCTCGCCGTCGATCCAGAAGGGTAGCCTCCAGGTCTTGCCGGGCGGGCTCGCGATTGTTGCCATGCTTGCCGACAGGCCCGCGAGGGCAATCGCGACCGCAGCGATCGTCATTTGACAACTTCGCCGCGGGCCATGACGAAATCGACGGACTTGAGCACCGTGACGTCGGTTAGCGGATCGCCGTCGACGGCGATGATGTCGGCCGACTTGCCTGGTTCGATCGTGCCGATTTCGCCGGCCAGACCAAGCAGGTCGGCGGCGTTGACCGTCGCGGCCTTCAGCGCGTCGACCGGCGGCATTCCATATTTGACCAGCAGCTCGAACTCGTCGGCGTTGCGGCCGTGCTTCGACACGCCGGCGTCGGTGCCGAAAGCGATTTTCACGCCCGCCGGATAGGCTTTGACCAGCGACTGGCCGGTGATCCCGATCCGCCATTCGATCTGCTCCCTGACCGCGCCGGTATATGCGTTGGGATCCTTCGCCAGCCGCTCGAGATAGCCGTTCACGGTCGACAGCGTCGGCACATAATAGGTGCCGTTCGCCTTGAAGAGCCGGATGACATCATCGTCCATCACCGTGCCGTGCTCGATCGAATCGGCGCCGGCGCGGAGCGCGAGCTTGACCCCGTCGGCGCCGTGGGCGTGGACCGCGACCTTGCGGCCATAGGCATGCGCGGTTTCGACCAGCGCTTTGGCCTCGTCCTCGAACATGCGCGTCGCCAGCCCGGTGCCGCTGTTGACCCCGCCGGTGGTGGCGAACTTGATGACGTCGGCGCCGCGGTCGATCTGGCGGCGGACGACCTTGCGGCAGGTCTCGACGCTATCGCACAGGTTCTCGGGCTCGGGCATCCAGACGGCGACCAGCTCGTCATTTAGGGCGCCGCGCCCGTCCATGTGCCCGCCGGTTGTCGAAATGGAATTCGCGGCGTCGAGGATCCGCGGCCCCTGCACCCAGCCGCGCTTGATGGCCTCACGAAGCGCCAGCGTGATGCCCTCATCGTCGCCGAGGTTGCGGACGGTGGTGAAGCCGGCGCGAAGCGTCTTCATGCCGTTCATCTGCGCTTCCAGCGCATGCATCGCCGGCTCCTCGCGCACCATGGCGAGGAGGCCCGCTTCGCCGCCGCGGTCCGAGGTCAAGTGAACGTGGCTGTCGATCAGGCCGGGGAGCACCGTCTTGCCGCTGAGGTCGATCGCCGACGCGCCGGCCGGCGGTGCGGAATGGCCGTCGCGGACTTCGACGATCCGGCCGTTGTCGACAACAATCGTCGATGGCCCGAGCGGCGCCTTGCCGGGCACCGCGATCAGCCGGCCGGCATGGATGTAGACGGGCGCGGCGAGCGCCGCGGTGGAAGTGGCGGCAAGGGCCGCTGCGAGGAGAAGCTTGTGGATCATCGCGCCAGCTTAGAGCGGGAGCCGGACCTGGCAACTATTCGGTGGTCTTGCCGTCCCACTTCTCGGCGTGATGGCGGGCGTCGGCCTCCGCCTTGGTCGCCTGGACAATTTGGTCCTTATGCTCGGGCGGCGCGTACAAGGTGTACAGGCGCAGCGGCTGCGAGCCGATGTTGCGCACGTTGTGGCGGGCGCCGGCCGGGACGATCGCCGCGAAATCGTCCTCGACCCGGTTCTCGCGCCCGTCGATGTCGATCGCCCCCTCGCCTTCCTCGATGCGGAAGAACTGGTCGCGGTCGGGATGGACTTCCTCGCCGATCTCCTCGCCGGGCTGCAGAGTCATCAGCACCAGCTGGAGATGATGCCCGGTATAGAGCACCCGGCGGAAGTCCTCGTTCTGGAGCGTCGCCCGATCGATATTGTCGCAATAGCCGCGCTTCATTCGGATTGCTCCACGCTGTTGTCGTCGGTTGGAGTGTCGTCCGCCGGTTCGCTTTCCGGCTCGGGCTCGGGCGCAGCGGGCTCGCGGGGCGCGGGACGCGGCGTCGCCTCGACCGGAGCGGACTCGGCGACGGTCACTTCATTGGTCGCATCCGCAGCATTGCCAGCGTTGCCGACGACCTCAGGACCGAGCGCCGCGTCGATCTGCGCGGGGCTCAGCGCGTTGACGTCGGGCGACATGACATTACCGGAACCGCCCTGGCCGCAGGCCGCGAGGGCAAGCGACGTGAAGAGCGCAGACGCAAGCCTGTTGATTCGCATCCGGTCCTCATCGTTCCCCCGGCAGACATCCGCAAGCCTATCAGTATCCGCCTGTCGGCCGGATCGGCTCGCCCGACGGCGAGAGCAGGTGCCAGGTGCCCCAGGTGTCGGTGACATGCTGCCCGGTAGTGTCGCCCGGCACTCTGTCGCGATGATAATAATAAAGCGGCCAGCCGGCATAGGTGACGTGCGGCGCGGCGTGCATCGGCACGCTTGCCAGCAACGCCGGGTTGATCCCCGCGCCCGGCACCGGCGGCCCATGCAGGGGCGGCCATATCGTCAGGCACTGGCGGACGCAGCGCCGGGTGCCGCCCGGCTGACGCTCGCCTTCCAGGATATAGAGCGAGCGGCCGCGTCCATCCACCAAATAGG
>CAMPJH010000151.1 GCA_946886845.1 uncultured Sphingomonas sp.
CAGCCGCGGGTCGTCGGTGACGGGCAGGAAGGCCTCGATGTCGGTCCAGTCGATCGCCATGCCGAGCATCCGGCTGACTCGCTCGATCGCTTCCTCGAGAGTCATCACCGAGCGCATGTGGACGACGTGCATCGGCGGCGCGCCGCGCGCCTTGACCGCGCCATAGCCGGCGAACAGCTCGAACGCGTTGACCTGCCATTGCGATTTGCGGACCAGCCGCAGCCCCTCGGGCGAGCCGCGCTCGAAGACGTCGCGGCCGAGCCGGTCGCGACCCAGCAGCCGGGCGCCGGCTTCGCGCATCGCATCGAGCCGCTGCAGCCGCATCTGCAGGCGAAGCGCGATCTCCTCCGGGGTTGGATCGGCTTGCGGGTCCTTGGGCAGCAGCAGGCAGGATTTGAGATAGGCCAGCCACGCCGCCATCACCAGATAATCGGCGGCGATCTCGAGCTTCAGCGCTCGCGCCTCGCTCAGATAGGCGAGATATTGCTCGACCAGCGCCAGGATCGAGATTTGCGCGAGGTCGACCTTCTGCGCCCGAGCCAGGCTAAGCAACAGGTCGAGCGGCCCTTCCCAGCCGTCGAGGTTGAGATTGAGCTCGTCGCCGTCGCGGCCCGAGCTTTCGAGAGTCACCACCGCCACGGCCGCAATTTACCCTCATCTCGTGTTTCTGCGAAGCCGCAACCACAATATTTTGTGGATAATTGCGTGCCGCGGTTCAGGCGAGCGCCAGCAGCTCGTCGCGCTTGGCGATCAATTGCTCGAAGTCCGGCCCGCCATCGCTGTCGGCGATCCTGTCCATCGCCTTCGCCAGCCGTTCCTCACCCTCTTCGCTCATCGCCGGCACCGCTTCGGCGACGGCCAGCATCTCGTCCATCTTGCCCGAGCAATGGAGCGCGGCGTCGCAGCCCGCGGCGACCACTGCCGCGGCGCGCTCGCCGAACCCGCCCTGCAAGGCCTCCATGCCGATATCGTCGCTCATCAGCCAGCCGTCGAAGCCGATCCGGCCGCGGACGATGTCGCCGATGACGCTCGGCGACTGGCTCGCCGGCCGTTCCGCATCCCAGGCAGTGTAGACGACATGCGCCATCATCCCCATCGGCGCCCGGTGAAGCCGCTCGAACGGCCCGAGGTCGCTCGCCAGCTCGTCCTCGCTCGCCTCGACCACCGGCAGCGCCTTGTGGCTGTCGCACAGCGCCCGGCCATGGCCGGGAATATGCTTGATGACCCCGACCACGCCGCCCGAATGGAGGCCGTCGAGCACCGCCCGGCCGAGCGCCGCGACCTGCATCGGATCGGAGCCGAGCGAGCGGTCGCCGATGATCTCGTCGGCTTCCGGCCGGCGGACGTCGAGCAGCGGCAGGCAGTCGACGTTGACCCCCGCCGATCGCAACATCAGCGCCAGCGCCCGGGCATTGACCCGAGCCGCCTCGATCGCCGAAGACGGCGCCTTGTCGTAAAGCTCGGCGAACGCCCAGCCGCACGGGAACTTCGGCCATTCCGGCGGCTGCATCCGCGCCACTCGCCCGCCCTCCTGGTCGATCAGGATGGGCAGGTCGGCGCGGCCCGACAATCCGCGCAGCGAATCGGTTAGCGCGCGCACCTGCGCCGGGTCGAGGCAATTGCGCTTGAACAATATGTAGGCGGCCGGATCGGCGTCGTGGAAGAAGCTGCGCTCATCCTCGGTCAGGACAGGCCCGGACAGGCCGTAGATCGCCGCCTGCATCAGCGGGCTATGAAGCAGCTCTCGCCGGCCGCTCGAAGCGCCTGGCAGATCTGCCGCGCCTGCTCCGGCGAGCCGGCGGCGGCGCGCAGGCGATAGCCGCTGCTTCCGCCCGCCGTATAGGGCACCACCATTTTGCTCAGGCCCGACAGCGTCCCGAACCTCGCGCTGAGCGCGCTCCACGCCCGCTCCGCCTGCGCCGTGTTCTTGTAAGCGCCGAGCTGGATGACGCTGCCCGAGGCGCCGGACGGGGCGGCCGGCGGCGTTTGCGCGGGCTTCGGCGGCGCCGGCTCCCTGGCTTCGCCGGGCGCGTTTTGAGTCGACGGCGCCGGTGCCTGGGTTTGCGGCTCGCCCGGAAGGTTGAGCCGCGAATCCACATCCTCGCCGGCGCTGGTCTCGAACGCGGTCTGGCTCTCGCCGGCAACGTCGAGCCCGCCCGGATCCTGCGGCTTGACCTTATACGGTCCGTCCGGCGCTTCGATCAGCTCGGGCGCGGCCGGGCCGCCGGATTCGCGCCGGCCGAGCCAGAAGAAGACCGCTGCGACCAGCCCGGCGATGACCAGGACGACCAGCAGGCCGGCAAGCATCCTGCCGGCCGAAATCCCGCGCGGCGCATCTTCGTCCTCGACTTCCTGCAGCCAGGGCAGGTCGTTTTCGGGCGCTGTCCGACTGTCGCTCACCGTCTTCCCCGAAGCCCGAGCACGATACATCCCTCTCCGGTCGCCCGAAGACGCTGGCATAGCAGCTCCGAATGCGCCTGGGAAAAGGTGCCGAGCTGAAGCCGGTAATAAGTGCGCCCGCGGATCTTGGTCTTGACGACGCGCGGCGGCAGCGGCCGAAGCAGCGCGTGGCGATAATAGACGCGCTTCCATTCGCCATGCGCCTGGGCGGAAGTGCGGAACGCGCCGAGCTGGATGATCCGGCCGCGAACGCCGGAGTTCCAGGCGCGCGGGTCATAGGTTGCGGCCGCGGGCTTGGCGGCAGGCGCGACAGGCGTCGTCGCCTTGCGCTGCGGAGCTGCCCTGGCCGCTCGGCGCTTGGGCCGTGCGGTGATGGCCGGCTCCGCGGGTGCCGGCCGAAGCGCGTCTCGCTCGGCCGCCACCGGCGCTTGCGGTTCGGCCACCGCTTCCGGAGGGGCCGCCGGCAGCGGCAAGACCACGGTTTGCACCGGCTCGACGGGCATCGGCTCGTTCGCCGGCCGCTGCTGGATCAGCGCCCAGGTGCCGGCGGCCAGGGCGACCACGACACCGGCGGCGGCGATCAGCGGCGCCGGCGAGCGCGACTGCGGCCTTGCGGTCTGCGGAGCGGCGTTCGGGAGCCACGGCAGCCGCTCGGAAGGATCGGCATAAACCGCGTCGGGCATTTCAGCGCATCTCCTCGGCGGCTTCGACCCCCATCAGGTCGAGCCCGCTGCGGATGATCTGCCCGATGCCGTTCGCCAGTTCCAGCCGCGCGCGAGAAACTTGTGGATTGTTTTCAACGAGAAAGCGCCGTTCGGGATCGTCGTTGCCGCGGTTCCACAAGGCGTGGAAAGCAGCCGCCAGGTCATTCAGGTAGAAAGCGATCCGGTGCGGCTCGTGCGCCATTGCGGCGCTCTCGACCGTGCGCGGATATTGGGCGGCGAGCTTGACCAGCGCCAGCTCCTCCTCGTCGAGCAGCTGGAGGTCGGCGGGCGTGGCCAAGTCGACCCCGGCGTCGGCGGCCTTGCGCCGCAGCGAGCCGATACGGGCGTGGGCATATTGGACGTAGAACACCGGATTGTCCTTCGATGCCTCGACGACCTTGGCGAAATCGAAGTCGAGCGGCGCGTCGGAGCGGCGGGTCAGCATCATGAACCGGACCACGTCCTTGCCGACTTCGCGAACCACATCGGCTAAAGTCACGAAGGTGCCGCCGCGCTTGGACATCTTCACTGGCTCACCGGAACGGAACAAGCGGACCATCTGGACCAGCTTGACGTCGAGGTCGACCCGGCCGTCGGTCAGAGCCCGGACCGCGGACTGGACGCGCTTGACTGTCCCGGCATGGTCGGCGCCCCAGATGTTGACCAGATGGTCGGCGTTCTCGGCTTTCTGCAGGTGGTAGGCGGCGTCGGAGCCGAAATAGGTCCAGCTGCCGTCCGACTTCTTCATCGGCCGGTCCTGGTCGTCGCCGAACT
>CAMPJH010000152.1 GCA_946886845.1 uncultured Sphingomonas sp.
GGCTGCTGCTCGATCCGATCGCCGCCGGCTTCAATTATCGCGCCGCCGGCGGCTCACGGCTCGGGCCGTTCACAAGCAATGGCCAGATCCTGCTTCCCAAAGGGGCGCCCACCGTGATCGCGGTCGCCGCGCTCGACGTGAACAACACCCATGCCAGTGGCCGGCTTCGCTCCGACCCGGGCGGCTTCACCGGCAATCTCGAGCTCGCCGGCGGCGGGCTGACCGGCGATCTCGAATTTGCTCCTGTGGGAGACGCGCAGAAGATCGAGGCGCACCTCAATGCCGATTCGGTCCGCTTCCCCGGCGCGCTGGCGGTGCGCAGCGGGCGGCTCGACGGGACCATCGTGCTAGCCGACGGCCGAACGACGCTTGCCGGCGTGGTCAACGCGCGCGGGGTCGAAATGAGCGGCCTCAGCATCGCCCGGCTGACCGCCAACGCTAACCTAGTCAACGGCAGCGGCCAGGTCCGCGCCGCCTTCGCCGGACGGCGCGGCGCGGCGTTCGAGTTCACCACCATCGCCGACATTTCTCCCGACCAGATTCGCTTGCGCGGCCGCGGCCAGGTCGAGCGCCGGCCGCTAGTGCTCGAGCAGGCGGCGGTGTTCACCCGCTCCGGCGACGGCTGGGCGCTGGCGCCGACCCGAGTGTCGTTCGGCGGCGGCCGGGCCATCCTGTCGGGCAACAGCGGATCGCTGCCGTCGGTCCATGCCCAGCTGCAGTCGATGCCGCTCGAAGTCCTCGACATCATCTCGCCAGACCTTGACCTCAGCGGGCGCGCCAGCGGCACCCTCGATTATGCCTGGAAGGGGACCCGGTCGGGCCGGCTCAACCTGACGGTCCGGGGCCTCAGCCGCTCGGGGCTGCTGCTCGCGTCGCAGCCGATCGACCTTGGCGTGGCGGCGGTCCTGACCGGCGACCGGGCCGGAATGCGGGCAACCGCGGTCAGCAAGGGCGAGACTATCGGCCGCGCCCAGGCCCGCTTCGCCCCGCTCGGCAATGGCCCGGTGATGGCGGAGCTGATGAACGCGCCGTTGTTCGCTCAGGTTCGCTACAACGGCACCGCCGATACTTTGTGGCGGCTGTCGGGGATCGAGGTGTTCGATTTGACCGGGCCGGTGGCGATCGGCGCCGACATCCGCGGACGGCTCGCCGATCCGGCGGTGCGCGGTTCGATCCGCACACAAAATGTCCGGCTCGAAAGCGCGGTAACCGGGACGGTCATCGAAAACCTCGTCACCGACGCCCGGTTCCAGGGCCCGCGGCTGGTGTTCAACCGCCTGTCTGGCCAGACCCCCGGCGGCGGGACGATCGAAGGCTCGGGCACCGTCACCTTCTCCGAAGGGCGGACCCTGCTCGACCTGGCGTTCAACGCCAGCCAGGCGCAATTGCTCAACCGCGACGACGTTGCCGCCAAGGTCACCGGTCCGCTCAAGGTCCAGTCGAACGGCCGCGGCGGCACGATCTCCGGCAAGCTGCGGCTCAACAGCGGCACCTTCACGCTCGGCCAGGCGAGCAATGCTGGCGCGGTTCCCAAGCTGGCGGTCAGGCACACCGGGATCGACCAGGCCGATGTCATCGAGCCGGATGCGCTGTCGCCGTGGCGGCTCGACGTCGACCTCGCCGGCGGTAGCCTGCAGGTGCGCGGCCTCGGAATCCGGAGCACCTGGACGACCGACCTCAAGATCGGCGGCTCGGCGGATTCGCCCGCATTTACCGGCCGCGCCGATTTGGTCCGCGGCGATTATGAGTTCGCCGGACGCCGATTCCGGTTGGAGCGCGGGATCATCCGCTTCCGCGGCGAGAGCCCGCCCAATCCGCTGCTCGACATCCGCGCCGAGGCGCAGGTCCAGGGACTCGACGCGACGGTCCTTGTCCAGGGCACCGGCCTCAAGCCTGAGATCAGCTTCGCCTCGGTGCCGCAGCTTCCGCAGGACGAATTGCTGTCGCGGATCCTGTTCGGAACGTCGATCACCAACCTGTCGGCGCCCGAAGCGCTGCAGCTTGCCTCGGCGGTGGCGGCGCTGAATTCCGGCACCAGCAGCCTCGACCCGATCAACGCGCTTCGCCGATCGGTCGGGCTCGACCGGCTGCGGATCATCCCAGCCGATATCGCCACCGGCCAGAAGACCGCGGTCGCCGCCGGCAAATATATCGGCCGCAAGCTCTACGTCGAGGTGATCACCGACGGGCAGGACTATTCCGCGACCCGGGTCGAATATCAGGTCACGCGCTGGCTCTCTATCCTGTCGACGGTGTCGACGATCGGGCGGGCAAGCGCCAATGTCCGCGTGTCGAAGGATTATTGACGCGGACGACCGCGGTTGCGAGCAGGGGCCAAAGGGGGGTCGCGTCAGATGAAGAATTGGAACGTCCGCAAGGTGATCGCCGCGCCGGAGCTGATTCCGGAGCATCAGCGGCTGCACCGCTCGCTCGGCTGGCCGCACCTGATCGCGCTGGGGGTCGGGGCGATCGTCGGCACCGGCATCCTCACCCTGACGGGCGTCGGCGCCGCCAAAGCCGGGCCGGCGGTGCTGCTGAGCTTCGCGATCGCCGGGATCATCTGCGCCGCCGCCGCCCTCGCTTATGCCGAAATGGCGACCATGTATCCCGCGGCGGGGTCGGCCTACACCTACAGCTATGTCGTCTTCGGCGAGCTGATCGCCTGGATCGTCGGCTGGTCGCTGATCCTCGAATACAGCCTGGTGGTCAGCGCCGTCGCCGTCGGCTGGTCGGGCTATGCGGCTGGGTTCCTAACCAGCATCGGCGCCGGGTTACCGACCGCGCTCATCCAGGGGCCGGCGCTCGGCGGAGTGATCAACCTGCCGGCGATCTTCATCATCGCCGTCGTTGCCGGACTGCTGATCTACGGCACGCGCGAAAGCGCCAACATCAACGCCATTCTGGTCGTCGTGAAGCTCGCCGCACTGGCATTGTTCGTCATCGTCGCCTTGCCCTATTTCGACATCGGCAATTTCGAGCCGTTCATGCCTTACGGATTCCAGCGCAGCGGGCCGTCGGGCTCCGAGGTCGGGGTGATGGCGGCGGCGGCGATCATCTTCTTCGCCTTTTACGGTTTCGACGCCATCGCAACCGCGGCCGAGGAAACCAAGAATCCCGACCGCGACCTCGGCATCGGCATCGTCGGGTCGATGGTGCTGTGCGTAATCATCTACATGGTGGTCGCCGCGGCGGCGATCGGCGCCTTGTCCTACTTGCGCTTCGCCAACAGTCCCGAGCCGCTGGCGCTGATCCTGCGCGAGATCGGCCAGCCGTGGGCGGCGCGGATTCTCGCGATCGGCGCCGTGGTCGCGCTGCCGACCGTGATCCTCGCATTCTTCTACGGCCAGAGCCGGATTTTCTTCACCATGGCGCGCGACGGACTTCTGCCGACCAACCTGGCGCGGGTGTCGAGCCGCGGCACGCCGGTTCGGATCACGATCTTCACCGCGATTGTCGTCGCGGTCATCGCCGGTCTGTTCCCGCTTGCCGACATCGCCGCGCTCGCCAATGCCGGCACCCTGGCGGCGTTCATCGCTGTATCGGCGGCGATGCTGACGATGCGCCGGCGCGCGCCCGACGCGCCTCGCAAGTTCACCACCCCGCTGCCCTGGGTGGTCGGCACCGGCGCGATCCTCGGCTGCGCCTATCTGTTCTGGAGCCTGCCGGTGAAGACGCAGATCTACTTCCTGATCTGGAACGCCGCCGGGCTGCTGCTCTACTTCGTCTACGGCTCGCCGCGGGCGGAGAAGGCGAGGGCGGGGACGGGCCGCTGAACGCGGCGGCGGTGAACGAATCCTAAGTCGGCATTTACCATTCTCTCGGACTTTCGTGCGTACAGGCCGTCGGGGGCTGGGGCGCGGCGCCTGGGG
>CAMPJH010000153.1 GCA_946886845.1 uncultured Sphingomonas sp.
GATCTCATCCCAGAGGCGGGCGAGATAGTCGAAGTCGCGCTTGATTTCGACCTTGGTGCGCTGGAGTCCAGCGGTCCGGACGATCAGCCCCATTGTCGTCGGCAGGTCGAGGTCGCTCATGATCGACTTCAAGCGCTTGCGGTCGGCGCCGTTGGAAATCTTCCGGCTGATCCCGCCGCCATGCGACGTGTTCGGCATCAGCACGCAATAGCGGCCGGCCAGGCTCAAATAGGTGGTCAGCGCCGCGCCCTTGTTGCCGCGCTCCTCCTTGACGACCTGGACCAGCAGCACCTGGCGGCGCTGGATGACGTCCTGGATCTTGTAGCGGCGGCGAAGCGACTGGCGCTTCTTCCTCAGCTCGTCAGCGGCCGATTCGTCGACCGGCGATCGGTTGGAGCCGGTGCCGGCCTCGCTGGCGCCGTTCTCTAACGCTTCCGCCGGCGCGCCGTCGTCCGGCTCTTCGGGGACCTCATCGCGGCCATCATCCTGGTCGTGGTCGCCGGCCGGCTCGAAATCATCGCCTTCGTCGCGAAGCCGCTCTTCCTCGGCGGCATGCTCGGCTTCCTCTTTGAGGAGCGCGTCGCGATCGGCTTTCGGGATCTGGTAATAATCGGGATGGATTTCGCTGAAGGCGAGGAATCCGTGCCGGTTGCCGCCATAGTCGATGAACGCCGCCTGCAGCGACGGTTCTACTCGGGTGACCTTGGCGAGATAGATATTCCCTTTGAGCTGCTTGTGCTCAGCGGATTCGAAATCAAACTCTTCGATCCGGCTTCCCTTGACGACCGCGACCCGGGTTTCCTCCGGGTGGCGCGCGTCGATTAGCATGCGCATGGACATTGAAAACTCTCCGTGCGCGGCCGCCCGGACCTGTGGCCGGGGGGCGCGCATTATACTGGGCCAGCCGGAACGGGTGTCGGCCGCTGAAGCTGGCGGATGTGATGAAATTCGCGTCTGCTGCGCGCGCCATTCCCGGTACATAAGCGGGAATGCCGCCCCGCGGCCCGTCATCGAGCGAGCGGGGGGAATGTCGTGGCGTCATGCAGCGTCAACCTGTGTAGAGTCGCGGTCCGGATTGGGCGCGGCGCGATCCAGCGGCCTAAGAGAGCCGAGGATTGATGCCGGTTAGCATCGCCTGAGAGCGACCGCAACAAAGTTGCTTCGGCACGGCGCTTTTGCCGGTAAGTAGCT
Source organism: uncultured Sphingomonas sp. (assembly GCA_946886845.1). Next base: position 1,192 of record CAMPJH010000153.1, read on the forward strand.
GTTAACCATGATTTCGTGATAATGACGGCGAGATTGGGGGGTAACGAAGCGACGATGCCAGGGGAGTGGCCGATGGGCCGGAACGCGAAACGGCTGATTGCCGGAGCGGGCGTCATCGGCGCCGGCGCAGCAATCGTGCTCGCGCTCGGCGGGACCTCGGCTGCCGGATTTTCGCCTGACGGCGCTGACTCCAGAAGCGTCACCGTGACCCTGCCCTCACCGGCCGAACGGGTGCGGATCGTCGAGGGCCGCTCGCCGGGACGGCCGCTGGTCCTGATCGACCCCGGCCATGGCGGCCGCGACCCCGGCGCCACGTCGGTCTCCGGCTCGATTAGCGAAAAGCAGCTCACCCTCCAGCTCGCCCGCGAGCTTCGCGACAGGCTGGCAAGCAACGGCCGGGTCCGGATTGCTTTGACCCGCGAGGACGACCGCTATCTGACACTAGGCCAACGGTCGGCGCTCGCCCGACGGCTCGGCGCGACGCTCTACGTCTCGCTGCACATGGACAGCGCCCCCAATCCCCTGGCCCGCGGCGCCAGCGTCTATTCGCTGTCCGATGTCGCTTCGGACGCCGAGGCCGCTGCCCGCGCCCGCTCCGAGAACAGCGCCGCGGCCCAGGCCGCCGGCTCCGACGGCTCGGTCCGGGCGATCCTTTCCGACCTCGCCGTGCGCAGCCAGATGACGGCATCGGCGAAATTCGCCGAGCGGCTGGTCCGCAACTCAACCGGCCGCGTCGCCTTGCGGCCGCAGCCGCACCGTTTCGCCGATTTTCACGTTCTTCGAAGCGCCCGGGTGCCGGCCGTGCTGTTCGAGGCCGGCTACGTCAGCAATGTCGACGACGAAGCGATGCTTCGCTCCGGCGAGCAAAGGTCGAAAATCGCCTCGGCGCTGGCACGGGCGATCGAGGCCGACGTCGCCTCGCGGGCGATCCGCTGAGCGATTTGCCCCTTTGAAGCTTTGCGCCGTCGGCGGAAGCGGCTAGACGACCCGCCAAGGCTATGAAGTTCGAACGTTTGTCGCCCCCCAACCTGCCGCTGCCCGACCTCGTCGCGTTCAACCGGCGGGTCCATGTTTACGTCGACCCTTGGTTCGAGCGTCGCTGGGTGCGCCGGCTAAGCATTGCCGGACTGGCGCTGTTCACCTTGTTCGCGGCGGTGTGGCTGTATTTCGCGACCGGCCTGCCGTCGGCGCAGACCCTGCTCGCCTACGAGCCGCCGCTTCCGACCAAGGTCAGGAGCTATGACGGCGACCCCGTCCAGACCTTCGCACGCGAGCGCCGGGTCAACTTGTCTTACGACGAATACCCGCCAGTCCTGATCCACGCCTTCCTCTCCGCCGAGGACAAGACCTTCTTTTCGCACGGCGGGCTCGACTATGCCGGGCTGGTCGGCGCCGTCGCCGATTTCACTGTCAAGAGCGTGACCGGCGGCGGCCGGGCGCGAGGCGGCTCGACGATCACCCAGCAGGTCGCCAAGAGCCTGCTCCAGGACAGCAGCTACAACCTCGGCCGCAAGGCTCGCGAGGCGGTCCTCGCCTTCCGGCTCGAATCGGTCCTGACCAAGGAGGAGATCCTCGAGCTCTACCTCAACCAGATATTCCTCGGCCGGAACGCTTACGGCGTGCAGGCCGCCGCCCGCGCCTATTTCGACAAGGACGTCGACGATCTGACTCTTCCCGAAGCCGCTTATCTCGCGGTTCTGCCCAAGGCGCCGGCCAATTACGATCCGGTCCGGGCCACCCAGCGGGCGCTCGAGCGCCGCAACTATGTGCTTCGGGAGATGTACGGCAACGGCTACATCACCGAGGCGCAGTGGCGCTCGGCGGCGGCCACCCCGCTGGCGACGATCCGCTATGGCAGCGGCGAGCATTTCCGCGACATGGGCGGCTATTACATGGAGGAAGTCCGGCGCGAGCTTCTCCGCCGCTTCGGCGAGACGGCGGCGGACGGCCCCAACAGCGTCTATGCCGGCGGCCTGTGGGTTCGCACCTCGGTCGTTCCGACCATGCAGGAAGCGGCGGCGAACGCGCTTCGCGAGGGCCTCGCCAACTTCGACGGCGGCCGCGGCTGGCGCGACCTCGAAAAGAGCATCGACGTTTCCGGGGATTGGGCCGGACTGCTCGACCGAACCCCGGTCGGCACCGGCTTCCCCGATTGGCGCAAGGCGGTGGTCCTGTCGAAGGATTCCAGTTCGGCCAGGATCGGTTTCTCCAACGGCGCGACGGCGAGCCTTCCGGCCTCGGCCGCTTCCCAACCCAAGCGCGGCGGCGGCGGATCGGCGTTCAGCAATTTTCGGCCGGGAATGATCATCGTCGTCAAGGATGAGGGCGGCGGCAGCTACGCGCTTCGCTCGATCCCGGAGATCGGCGGCGGATTTTTCGCCGAGGAAGTGCGGACCGGCCGGGTGCTGGCGATGCAGGGCGGGTTCGACGTCATCGGCTCCCCCTACAACCGCGCCACCCAGGCGCTCCGCCAACCGGGATCGGCATTCAAGCCGGTGGTCTACGAGACCGCGCTCGAAAGCGGCATGACCCCGGCCTCGATCATCGTCGATGCCCCCTTCTGCGTCTGGCAGGGGGCGGGGCTCGGCAACAAATGCTTCCGCAACTTCGACGGCCGCTATGCCGGGCCCAAGACGATGCGCTGGGG
>CAMPJH010000154.1 GCA_946886845.1 uncultured Sphingomonas sp.
AGCACCATCGGCGCGGCGAAGCGGTTGTTGGTCCGCCAGCGCATCGTCCCGCAATCGTGGATCTGCTCGGTCGCCGGCTCGGAATATTTGCGGAACTGGATTTCCGGCACCGGCATCAGCCCGGCCAGCGCCATTCCCACCGCGCGGCCGACGATCCCCTCCTCGTTAAGGCTGGTGTCGAACACCCGGGCGCGGCCGAACTTGTCCTGAAGGCCCAGCGTCACCGCGTGGACGCCGCCCTTCGGGCCGATATCCTCACCGAACAGCAGCAGGCGCGGGTTGGCCTCCAGTTCCTGATCGAGCGTCCGCCGGATAGCAGTGACCATGTTGATCCGCTGTCCCTGCGGCTTCGGCTCGTTGGTCGAAGGCGGCGGCGAATAGCCGTTGTTCAGCAGGCCGCCGACCTGCTGAATCTCGCCTTCGAAGAAAACCTGGCTCGTCACCCGGCCGGGATCGGAAACTCCGCGCGCTTCCGCCTCGGCGACGGCGGCGGCGACCTCACCGGCCACTTCGCGCTCGATCTCCTGCCAGGCTCTCTCAGCCAGCCCGGACTGCGCCTTCAGCTTGGGCAGCGGATCGCGCGCCCATTCGTCCGCGATCTCTTCTTCGCTCTTGTAGGTCTGCGTGTCCTGGGCGCTGTGGCCTTCGAGGCGCGGGACGGTCAGCCGCAACAGCGCCGGTGCGCGTCGCGAACGCACATGCGCCACCGCCTCGCCGATCATTTGCGCGGCCTGCTTCGGCTCGGTGCCGTCGCCGTTGAAGATCGTCAGTCCGCGGAAACTGGCGAGGTTGGCGGCGATATCCCGGCCCGGAGTCTGATATTCCGACGGGACCGATATCCCGTAGCCATTGTCCTCAATGTAAAATAGCAGCGGCAATTGTTGCGTAGTAGCAATTGTTAGCGCGGACCAAAATCCGCCGGTCGCGCAGCTCGCGTCGCCGCCGAGCACCAGCGCGATCGCGTCGTCCGGCCCCTCTTCCAACACCTCTTGCTTGTAAGCGATCGCCTGCGCCCAGCCGGCCGCTGGCGTATATTGGGTTCCGACGCCGCCGCACATCGGCAACGCATGGGCGCCGCCCGGATTGGGATAGTTGAACACGACACCGATGTCGCGGCCGTCCGAATAGCCGCCGGCAAGCCCCATGCCCGAGCCGAGCGCGTCGGCCAGGTCGACGCCGAGCGCGAGCAGCAACGGCCGCGAGCGGTAATAGCCGCAGGCGGCGTCGCCGTCCTTGAGCTGAAGGCCGAGCAGCACCTGCGCCAGGTCGTGGCCGCGGGCGGAAAATTGGTAGAGGACTTTCTTGGCCGGAACGAGCTCCTGCTCTTCGATCCGGTCCATTTCGCGCGACGTCAGGACCAGCCGCGCAACCCGGCGCCAGTCGACCGCCGCGCCGGTAAAGCTGGCGGCGTCGGCTTCAGCCACGCATGACCTCGAGCACTGCCGAGGCGAAGCGGTCGACGTCGTCATCGCGCATTCCGCAGACGTTGAAGCGGCCGCTGTCGGCCATGTAGATCGCGTGCCGCTTGCGAAGGTCGAGCACCTGTTCGTGGGTCAGCGGAAGCATCGAGAACATGCCCTTTTGCCCGGCGATATAGGCGAGGACGGGATCGGCGGCGGCGAGACGCTGGCGAAGGGTGACGATCCGCTCGCGCATCTGCTCCAGCTCGGCCTGCCAGGCGACATTGAGATCAGCGTCGTCGAGCACGATCCGGACTGCCGCTGCGCCATGATCCGGCGGCATCGACCAGAACTCGCGCGAAATCCGCAAAAGATGGCCGAACGCGGTCTTCGTCGCCGCCGCCGAGCCGGCCTTGAACCACAGGGATCCGACCCGGTCGCGATAAACCCCGAAATTCTTGTCGCAACTTTGCGCGGCGACGACTTCGTCGCAGGCGGCGAGCAGCCCGCGCAGGCCGGCAGCGTCCGGAGCCAGGCCGTCGCCGAACCCCTGGTAAGCAATGTCGACGAACGGGATCAGGCCGCGATCGGCGATCAGCCGCGTGGCTTCTGCCCATTGCTCGAAATTGAGATCTGCTCCGGTCGGATTGTGGCAGCAGCCGTGGAGCAGGACGATGTCGCCGCGCCGGGCGGATTGCAGCGCCGCCGCGAGCTCGTCGAACCGAACCTTCCGCTCGACCGGGTCGTAATAGGGATATTCGACGATTTCGAGCTCGGAGCCGCGGATGATCGGCAAATGATTGGGCCAGGTCGGTGTGCCCGCCAGCACGCGCGCGCCGGGGTTGGCCGCCTTCAAGAGTCGGAATCCGAGGGTCAGCGCCCCGCAGCCGCCCGGCGTCTGCAGCCCGGCGATGCGCTCGTCTCCGGCATGCTCGCCGAGCAGGATCGGGCGCAGCAGCTCGGTGAAACGGATATCCCCCCGGCCGCCGAGGTAGGCCTTTGTCTGCTGGGTATCGAGAAGCCGGCGCTCGGCTTCCTTGATGACGTTGAGGATCGGCGTGCGGCCGGCGCCGTCGCGGTATACGCCGACTCCGACATCGATCTTCTCCGGCCGCGGATCGGCGTTGGCGAGCTCGATGAGGGCAAGCAGCGAATCCAGCTTTACCGGTGTCAGGTTCGAGATCGAAAGGGCTTCGGGGGCCGTCTGGTCCAGCATGCAAAAGCGCTTAGCGGCAAACCCGCAGCCGCGCAAAAGCCTCAGGCGTCGTAATCCACCGCCACTCCGTCGCCGGCCGGAACCGACTGGCAGGTGAGGACATAGCCTTGCTCGATCTCCTCGTCTGTCAGGCCGTAGCGCGCCGCCATCTCGACCTTGCCGCTGGTCACCTTGGCGCGGCAGGTCGCGCACACCCCCGCCTTGCAGGCAAACGGCGCGGGAAGGCCGGCGGCGCGGGCGCTGTCGAGGATATTGCCCTCGCTGAACTCGACCCGGCGGGTGCGGCCGTCGAGCGTCACCGAAAGGACGATTCCGGCCGCCTTGCTCTGCAGCTCGGCCATTTCCTTGACCAGGGTTTCGGGCGGGCGGTCGGCGGTGAAGCGTTCGATGTGGATCCGGTCGCGCGCCACGTCGCGGTCGATCAGCGCGCTTTCCGCCGCGTCCATCATCGGGCCGGGCCCGCAGATGAACCAGCCGTCGACCGCGCCGGGATTATCGACCAGATGGTCGATCGCCTCGTCGCAGCGAGCCCGGTCGAGCATGCCGTTGAACAAATCGATGTCGCCGGCTTCCTCGGCGAGGAAATGATAGAGCTCGAAGCGATCGAGATAGCGGTCCTTGAGCCGGGCAAGCTCTTCCAGGAAGATGATCGAGCTGCTGTCGCGGTTGCCGTACAGCAAGGTGAAGCGGCTTTGCGGCTCCGACTTGAGCGTCGTGCGAAGCAGGGACATTACCGGCGTGATTCCCGATCCTCCGGCGATGCCGACAAGATGGCGGCGCGTGCCAGGATCGAAATCGATCGTGAAGCTGCCATGCGGCGGCATCACCTCCACCGTGTCGCCCGCCTTGAGCCGGTCGCCGACCCAGTTCGAGAAGATGCCGCCACCGATCCGCTTGACGGTCACCATCCAGTCGTTTTCGTCCGGCGCGGTGCACAACGAATAGTTGCGCCGCACCTCCTCGCCGTCGATGTCGGCCTTCAACGTCAGATGCTGCCCGGCCTTGAACAGGAAGACGTCGCGCAACTCGGGTGGAATCTCGAAGCGGATGGAAAAGGCTTCCGGCGTTTCGGAGACGATTTCCGCCACGCGCAGCGGATGGAAGTGGGCGCTCA
>CAMPJH010000155.1 GCA_946886845.1 uncultured Sphingomonas sp.
GAGATGCACGAATCGACCGTCAGCCGGGTGACTTCGAACAAATATATGCTGTGCGAGCGCGGGCTGTTCGAATTGAAATATTTCTTCGGCTCAGGGGTCGGCTCGACCGGCGCCGAGGGCGAAGGCGCGTCGGCCGAGGCGGTCAAGACGGCCATCCGCGAGATCATCGACCGCGAGGCCGAGGTGCTCAGCGACGATGCGATCGCCGCCCTCCTCAAGCAGCGCGGCTTCGACTGCGCCCGGCGAACGGTGGTCAAATATCGAGAGTCGATGGGCATCGGCTCATCGGTCCAGCGGCGGCGCCAGCGCAAGATCGCCGGTACCGGCTAAAGCGAGACTCGCGCCCAGATCGGCAGGTGATCCGATGCCCGGCGGGCGGCGGCGCTCATGTGCACGCCGGCGGCGTCGATCCTCAAGTCGCCGTCGACGATGATCCGGTCGAGCGCCGCGACCGGATGGCGTGAGTGGAAGCTGGGGCCGGTCGGGGCGATCCGGAAATCGTTCGGCAGGTCCTTCAGGCAACCGCCGGCAACCCGCCACTCGTTGGTGTCGCCCATCAGGATCGTCGGCATCTTCAGCGGGCGCGCGGCAATCGCTTCGATGATCTTGCGGAGCTGGCGGCGGCGCCACAGGCCCGACAGGTCGAGGTGCATGCCGATCACCCGAAGCGGCCGGTCGCCGGGCAGCAGCAGCTCGGCCATGACCGCTCCGCGCGGCTCGAGCATCGGCAGGTCGAGCGCCGAGCAATCGAGGATCCCGACATCGTGCTTCACCAGCAGGGCATTGCCGTGCCAGCCGAGGTTGCGGGTATCGACCTTGAGCATCCGCTCGGCATGCTGGCGGGCCCGTTCGAGCGGCCGCTTGTGGCGCACTCCGAGCGGCACCGGCTTGTACAGGCCATGCTCGTCGATCAGCTCGTGCGGGACCGCCGAAGCGCGCCCGCCGAACCTTTTGTCGGCCTCCTGCAGCGCAACGACGTCGGCGTGGATTTCCTTGAGCACCTCGAGCACGCGATGCGGGTCTCGGCGCCGGTCGGTGCCGATCGCCTTGCGCATATTGTAGCTGGCGACGGTGATTGAGGCGCCGGTCACGCTTTCGCCAACCCCGCCGCCATTGCGCAGTTCCTCACACGTCCAGGTTTGCGACGCTCAGCGCATTCTCCTGGATGAACTCGCGGCGCGGCTCGACGACGTCGCCCATCAGCCGGGTGAAGATCTCGTCGGCGACGTCGGCCTGGGCGACCTCGACCCGAAGCAGCGAGCGGTTGGCGGGGTCGAGAGTGGTTTCCCACAGCTGCTCGGCGTTCATCTCGCCAAGGCCCTTGTAGCGCTGGATCGACAGGCCCTTGCGGCCGGCGGCGAGCACCGCCTCGAGCAACTCCGACGGACGGGTGACGACGACGCCCTTCTTCTCCGCTTCGGCTTCGTCCGGCTGCTCTTCGGCTTCGGCGCCTTCGATCGGCTCGGGCTTCTGCTCCTCGGTAACTGCGGCCCCCTTCTTGACGCTGCGAAGCAGCATCGGCTGCCGGTAAACCGCCGACTGCTCGCTCGCCAGGCTGTGCAATTTGCGGCCTTCGGCGGAGACCAGAAACGCTTTCTCGATGATGTAGGCGTCGGTCACCCCGCGCCACACCCGGCGCAGCAGATAGCCGCCGTCCTCGGTGGCTTCGCCCGACCAGGCCGCTTCCTCGTCGCCTCGGCCGAGCCATTCGGCGACCGCCGCGATCGCCTTGTTGCGGCCGGCCTTGTCGAGGTTCGGCTTGAGCGCGCCGTTCAGCGCCAGCGCCTCGAGCAGCGCCGAATCATAGTTGCGCGGCGCGTAGCGCATCAGCGTCCGAACGCGGCGCGCATGATCGACCAGCGCCTTGAGATCGGCGCCGCTGCGCGATCCCTCGACGGTGTCGAGGACCAGCCCGTCGAGACCGGTGTTGACGAGATATTCGTCGAGTGCCGAATCGTCCTTGAGATAAACCTCCGAGCGGCCACGGCTGACTTTGTAGAGCGGCGGCTGGGCGATGAAGAGGTGCCCCGCCTCGATCAGCTCCGGCATCTGCCGGTAGAACAAGGTCAGCAGCAATGTGCGGATATGGGCGCCGTCGACGTCCGCGTCCGTCATGATGACGATCTTGTGATACCTGAGCTTGTCGATCGCGAATTCCTCGCGGCCGATGCTCGTGCCCAGCGACTGCACGAGCGCGCTGATCTCGTTCGACGACAACATGCGGTCGAACCGCGCCCGCTCGACATTCAGGATCTTGCCTCGCAACGGAAGAATCGCCTGGAAATGGCTGTCGCGGCCGCTCTTCGCGCTGCCGCCGGCGCTGTTGCCTTCAACAATGAACAGTTCCGATTTCGCCGGATCACGCTCTGCACAGTCGATCAGCTTTCCGGGCAGTCCGCCCGCAATCGACATCGCGCCCTTGCGCGACATTTCGCGCGCCTTGCGCGCCGCCTCGCGCGCGGCGGCTGCGTCGATGATCTTCTGGACGATCGTGCGGGCGTGGGCGGGATTCTCCTCGAGCCATTCGGCCAGCTTGTCGGCGATCAGGCTTTCGAGCGGCTGGCGCACCTCGGAGCTGACCAATTTGTCCTTGGTCTGGCTGCCGAACTTGGGGTCCGGGAGCTTGACCGAGACGATGGCGGTCAGCCCTTCACGCATGTCTTCGCCGGTCAGCGAGACCTTCTCCTTCTTCAGAACTCCCGAGCGGTCGGAATAATTGTTGAGCGTCCGGGTCAGCGCTCCGCGGAACGCCGCGAGATGGGTGCCGCCGTCGCGCTGCGGGATATTGTTGGTGAAGCAGAGGACGTTCTCATAGTAGCTGTCGTTCCACTCCATGGCGACGTCGATCCCGATGTCGTCGCGTTGGCCGTGGATCGCAATCGGATCGGGCACGAGGGGAATCTTGGTGCGATCGAGCCATTTGACGAAAGCCGCGATCCCGCCCTCATAATACATCTCCGTGCTCTTCGGCTCGGCGTGGCGGGCGTCGGTCAGGATCAAACGCACGCCCGAATTGAGGAAGGCCAGCTCGCGAAAGCGATGCTCGAGCCGCTCGAAGTCGAAGTCGATGACCTTGAACGTATCGCTCGACGGCAGGAAGGTGACTCGGGTGCCGCGCTTGTCGGTCTTGCCGACCTTCTTCAGCGGCTTTTCGGCCTCGCCGTGGCGGAAGCGCATGAAATATTCCTCGCCGTCGCGCCAGATGGTCAGCTCGAGCCATTCCGACAGAGCGTTGACGACGCTGACCCCGACGCCGTGGAGGCCGCCGGAAACCTTATAGGCATTCTCGTCCGACGTATTGTCGAACTTCCCGCCGGCGTGCAGCTGGGTCATGATCACTTCGGCGGCGGAGATGCCTTCTCCCTTGTGGATCCCGGTCGGGATGCCGCGGCCATTGTCCTCGACCGACACCGATCCGTCCGGGTTGAGGGTGATCAGGATGCGGTCGCAATGGCCGGCGAGCGCCTCGTCGATCGCATTGTCGGACACCTCGAACACCATGTGGTGGAGGCCCGAGCCGTCGTCGGTGTCGCCGATGTACATGCCCGGCCGCTTGCGGACCGCGTCGAGCCCTTTCAGCACCTTGATGGATTCGGCGCCGTAGCTGCCCTGCTGGGGATTTATTGCCATGGTCCGGATATAGGGATTTCGACGGGGAAGTCACGCGCGCACGCGCGTGGCGCGCGCATGGGCGCGCACGCGTACGCGCG
>CAMPJH010000156.1 GCA_946886845.1 uncultured Sphingomonas sp.
GCCCCGGCGACCGCCGCGCCGCAAAGCGCTGCGCCTGCCGCACCGGCCCGGCGGCGGGCCGCGTCGGTTCGCCGGCCGGCGGCTCCGGCTCCGCAGAGCGCGCCGCCGGCCGAAGCCGCGCCGCCGCCGCAAAATTCGCTGGCGCAATAGATTCATCCCCGCGTAAGCTCGCTTCAGGCAGACTGCCTGAATCGACCTGAAGCTATTGGGGGGTTTCATGAATTCCGCGCACCGGCGCATTGCTTTTCCGGCCATCGGCCTGCTTGTCCTGGCCGCCGCTCCGGCGCTCGCCCAGCGGCCGCTCAACCCCGAGCAACGCATCCAGATGCTCGAGCAGCAGCTGGCGGCAAGCCAGGCCTCGGCAATCCGGCTCGACCAGCGGCTGAGCGCGATCGAGCGCCAGCTGCAGCAATTGATCAACCAGGGCGAGGTCGGCGGCCACCGGGTCGGCCAGCTCGAGGCGGAGATCGCCAGGATCCGAAGCGACGTCGACTCCCGGCTGGGCGCGATCGAGAGCCGGCCGATGACGACTGAGGCCGAGTCCGAACCGGCCGAAGCCGCTCCGCCGGCGAGCAAGCCGAAGCAACTGGCCAGCGTCTCGACCCCCGAAATCCCGGATCGGTCGCCCGACTCTACCGAAGACTCGGCTTCCGATCCCGGCGAGGACGCCTATTCGGAAGGCTTCCGGCTGTGGCGCGACGGCCAGTTCGACCAGGCGATCACCGCCTTGCGCGCGTTCACCTCGGCCTTCCCCAGCCACCGCCGGGTGAGCTTCGCCAACAACCTCATCGGGCGCTCGCTGCTCGACAAGGGTCAGCCGCGCCCCGCCGCCGAGGCCCTGCTGGCCAATTACCGCGCCAACCCGAAAGGTGAGCGCGCGCCCGACAGCCTCTATTATCTCGGCCAGGCGCTGATGAAGCTCGGCCAGCCGACCCAGGCGTGCAAGGCTTATGCGGAGCTCGAGGACGTTTACGGGGCGGCGCTGAGGCCCGATCTCAGGCCGCTGGTGAGCAAGGGCAAGACGGACGCGCGCTGCTCCTGACCGACCGGCTTGCTTCCGGCCTCCGCCCACCGCAATGACGGGCAATGGCCAAATCCCTCACGCCCGATTCCGCCCTCGTCCGCCGTTTCGCGGCCGAGCTCGACCGCATCTCCCCTGCTGACTCGAAACTCGGGTTCGCCGTTTCCGGAGGCCCCGACAGCCTGGCGCTGCTGCTGCTCGCCGCCGCCGCAAGGCCGGGCAAGGTCGAGGCGGCAACCGTTGATCACGCGCTTCGCAAGGATTCGGCGAGGGAGGCCGAGATGGTCGCCGGAGTCTGCGCCAGCCTCGATATTCCGCACGCGACCCTTACCGTCGAATGGAAGACCAAGCCCGAGACCGCGATCCAGGAGCGCGCGCGCGCCCAGCGCTACCGGCTGCTCGGCCGCTGGATTTCAGACCGCGATCTGTCCGCGCTCGTCACCGCCCACCATCTCGACGACCAGGCGGAGACCTTGCTGATGCGGCTCAACCGCGGCTCCGGAGTGCGGGGACTCGCCGGAATGCGGGCAGTCGCACCGGTTCCAGGCGGAAAAGGGCGGCTGCTGCGGCCATTGCTCGGCCGCCGCCGATCGGAGCTGGAGGCGATTTGCAAGGCGGCCGGCATCACCCCTGTGCGCGATCCAAGCAACGACGACGAACAGTTCGAGCGGGTGCGGGTTCGCAAAGGACTCGCCTCGGCTCCATGGCTCGATCCCGACGGCATCGCCCGAAGCGCCGCCTACTTGGCTACTGCCGACGTCGCCCTCCATTGGGCGGTCGACAAGGAATGGGACGCACAGGTCAGCCAGTCGGACAAGGAAATCGTCTATCGACCTGTCGCGCCGCTCGAGATTCGCCGCCGGGTCGTCCGCCGCTCGGTTGCCGCTTTGGCTCGCGAAGGACTCTCCAACCCGGTTCGCGGCGGCGAGATCGACCGGCTGGTCGCAGTGCTGAACCAGGGCCGCAAGGCGACCCTTCGTGGCGTGCTCTGTTCGGGCGGCGACGAGTGGCGCTTCACCCCAGCGCCGAAGCGGCGGCAAGCGTGAAGCATTTTCGCGCCGCGGCCGCCGCTGCATCCATAATTTCGCTGGCCGCACCGGCGGTCCATGCAGCGCCGACCGCAGCGACGGCGGCGGGCCAGCGCGATGGTCAGCGCGACTTCGACTGGGAATTGGGCACCTGGACGACCCACGTTAAGGTCCTGAGGAATCCGTTGTCCGGTGAGGCTCCGGACTGGGTTGCCTACGAAGGGACGAGCATCGTCAAGCCGCTCATGGCAGGCCGCGCCAATTTCGTCGAACTCTCGGTTAAGGGCCCCGCGGGCACGATCGAAGGGGGTGCGCTCCGGCTCTACAACCCGCAGTCGCGGCAGTGGAGCCTGAATTACGCGAGTGTTCGGAACGGATTGTTGACGGCTCCGGTCTTTGGATCCTTTGACGAAAACGGACGTGGCGTCTTTATCGGCCAAGACCAATTGGACGGCCGGACGGTCCTCGTGCGCTTCGTCATCACCAGACCGTCGCCGCGCGAAGCGCGGTTCGAGCAATCCTATTCGGCTGACGGCGGCACAAGCTGGGAGACCAACTGGATTGCGGTGGACACTCGGCGCTGACCACTTTTGCGGCCCTTTATCTCCGTTCACCGCTTCTCAAGCCGCGCATTGTTATTGAACCGCACGTGCCTATCTTGGCGTTGACGTGGTAAAAGGCGGTCGCGAGACCGCGTAGCGAGAGGCCGGATGAACGAGAAAAAGCCCGCCAACCCCTGGGTCAAGAGCCTTCTGATCTGGGTCGGAATCCTGTTCGGACTGGTGCTGTTCGTGCAGATGATCGGCGGCGGATCGAGCGCCGCGGCCGGCGAGGCGATCGCTTATTCCGATTTCGTCCGCCAGGTCGACGAAGGCAATGTCCGCTCGGTGACAATGGCGACGACAGCCAATCGCGACTCCGCGATCAGCGGCCGGCTCGCCGACGGTGCCGCCTTCCGCACTGTCGCGCCCACCGGGTCGAACGTCGCCGACCGGATGATCCAGAAGGGCGTCGACGTCCAGGTCAAGACCGAGGAAGGTTCCAGCATCTGGCTTTTGATGCTCTACAATTCGCTGCCGCTGCTGCTGATCATCGGAATCAGCTTCTTCATCATGCGGCAAATGCAGAAGAACGCCGGCTCCGGCGCGATGGGCTTCGGCAAGAGCCGGGCGCGAATGCTGACCGAAAAGCAGGGCCGGGTGACCTTCGCCGACGTCGCCGGGATCGACGAGGCCCGCGAAGAGCTCCAGGAAATCGTCGAATATCTCAAGGACCCGGGCAAGTTCGCCCGGCTCGGCGGCAAGATCCCCAAGGGCGCCCTGCTGGTCGGCTCTCCCGGCACCGGCAAGACGCTGCTCGCCCGCGCCATCGCCGGCGAAGCGGGCGTGCCGTTCTTCACCATCTCCGGCTCCGACTTCGTCGAGATGTTCGTCGGCGTCGGCGCATCGCGTGTGCGCGACATGTTCGACCAGGCCAAGAAGAGCGCGCCGTGCATCGTCTTCATCGACGAAATCGACGCGGTCGGCCGCCATCGCGGCGCCGGCCTGGGCAACGGCAATGACGAACGCGAGCAGACGTTGAACCAACTGCTGGTCGAGATGGACGGCTTCGAGGCCAACGAAGGCATCATCATCATCGCCGCGACCAACCGTCCCGACGT
>CAMPJH010000157.1 GCA_946886845.1 uncultured Sphingomonas sp.
ACAGCAGCATGCCGTTGCCGAACACGTCGCCCGACATGTCGCCGCAGCCGGCGACCGTCACGCTCTCCGTCTGGACGTCGATGCCCATTTCCAGGAAATGGCGCTGGACCGAGATCCAGGCGCCCTTGGCGGTGATGCCCATCGCCTTGTGGTCGTAGCCGTTGGAGCCGCCGCTGGCGAAGGCGTCGCCCAGCCAGAAGCCCCGCTCCAGCGCGATGGCATTGGCGACGTCGGAGAAGGCCGCCGTGCCCTTGTCGGCGGCGACGACGAAATAGGGATCGTCGCCGTCCGTCACCACGACATTGGCCGGGTGAACGACCTTGTCCTCGACGATGTTGTCGGTCACCGAAAGCAAAGAGCGGATGAAGATTCGATAGCTTTCCGTGCCCTCCGCCAGCCAGGCGTCGCGGTCGACCGCCGGATTGGGGAGCTGCTTGGCGTAGAAGCCGCCCTTCGCACCGGTCGGAACGATAACGGCGTTCTTGACCAGCTGAGCCTTCATCAGGCCAAGGATCTCGGTGCGGAAATCGTCGCGCCGGTCGGACCAGCGCAGGCCGCCACGAGCGATCGGGCCGCCGCGCAGGTGGATGCCCTCGACGCGCGGGCTGTAGACCCAGATTTCGCGATAGGGGATCGGCGCGGCGAGGCCGGGCACCTGCTTGCTGTCGATCTTGAAGGCCAGTGCTTCGCCGGCCGCAAACGCAAAGGCATTGGTGCGCAGCGTCGCGCCGACCACCGCCCGCATCAGCCGGAGGATTCGATCGTCGTCGATACCGCGGACATTCTTGAGTGCTTCGTCGAACGAAGCCGCGGCGGCGGCGACGGCCGCGGAGCGCCCTTGGTGGGCCGCCGGGTCGTGCGTCGACGTAAAGAGCCTGACCAGCGCGGCGGTTGCGTCCGGCGCCACTCGGAGCGCATCGACCACCGTCGCAATCCCGAAGGCGACCCCCGTCTGCCTCAAATAGCGGAACCATGCGCGAAGCCACACGACTGCGCGCGTCTCCAGTCCGGCGAACAGCACCAGCTGGTTGAATGCGTCGTTTTCGGACTGCCCGCCAAGAACATCGGCGATCGCCCGTTCGATCGTGTCCGCCCTGGACAGGACGGAATCGATTTCGACCTCGGCCGGCAGTTCGAGCAGGCAGTCGTGGATGTGAGCCTTCGACTCGCCGTCGAGTTCGGTCGGAATTTCCTCCAGCACCCGGAAGCCGAAATTCTCGAGAACCGGAACCGCGTCAGAAAGGGGAATCAGGCCGCCACGACGGTAGGTCTTCAGGCGCAGACGGCACTTGCCGTCGACGGTTTCGCGATGGAAGCGCGCATCACGCTCCCGGGTGTTATCCAGTTCCTGGAGCCGGAGGATATCCAGCGCGGCCTCGCCGGGACTGGTCTGCGAACAATAAGTGTCGGGAAACTCGCCGGCATAGCTGAGCGCAAGCCGGGTCGCGCGCCCCGCGCCGACCAGGCCGATGAGCGCTTCCTCGACGCTCGGCTCCCAGCCACGGACCATCGCGTCGAGCTTGCGATCGAGCAGCTTGGCATCGGGCGTCGGGTCGTCGGCTTCGATGTCCAGCGTGTAGCGGATAAGGGCAAGGTCGCCCTCGCCGAGCTCGACCGACCAGCTGGTGACCGGACGTCCGGCGGCTTCTTCCAGCATTTCGCCGATGCCGATCCGCCGATCCGTGTTCATCTCGTCGCGCGGCAGCCAGACGAAGGCGAATAGATGGCCCTGGAGAATGCTCCTCAGCAGGAGGAGCGCCGGCCGCGGCCGATCGGCCAGCGACATCGCCATCGTGACCAGCTCCCGGCCGCTTTCGGCGCTGAGGTTGATCAGCAGGTCGCGCGGCACCGACGCGACGGCGTGGCGAAGCGCCTTGCCGCTATGTCCCTTGGGGTCGAAACCGAAGGCCTTGTCGAGTTCCTTGAGGCGTTTGCGAAGTACCGGCACTTCCTCGGTGGGAAGGATCAGCGCCTGGCTCGTCCACAGCCCGGCGTGGACGCCGATGCCGGTAATCTTGCCATTTTCCTTGATCGGAACCGCGACCAGATCGAGCGGGACCCGGCGGTGGACGGTCGACTTGCGTTCCGCCTTGGCGATCAGCGGCACTGCGCCGCCCTTCTCGAAATAGCGGATCGCGCCAATGCTTCCGCCCTTGTCGGTCGGCGCTCCCGGAATCGAGAAAATGCCGAGCTCGTTCGACGGCGCCTCGCCCGGCCGCTCGACCTCATAGCCGAGCAGGGTCATGGCGCCATCGGCGAACCAGTTGAGCAGCGCCGCACCTTCAGGATCGTCGATCGTCGCTGCGTCCGCGCGCATCTGGTCCTGCAGCTTCCGCCAGTCGCGAACCGCGACACGAACGTCGCTCAGAACCGCGCGAAGCTCCTGGTCGAGCTCCCGGCGGCCGCGCGCGTCGGCGCGATCGAGCTCGATGTACACCATCGATTCTCGGCGGCTCTTGTCGTCGCACAACTGCTCGACCGAGAGCAGCTTTCCGCCCGCGTCGCGGTCCACGCAGACGACGGGGTGAAGCAGCCGGTGAATGGTCAGGTGGCGCGCCGCGATCGCGTTGGCGATCGAGTCCACCAGGAAGGGCATGTCGTCATTGATGATGGCGATCCGCATCCGCCGACGGCCGGCTTCGCCGCCGGTCGACTCGATGCGGATTGCAAGCTCGCCCGGCTTCCGGGCGGCGGCGACATCTGCGATGAAGGAAGCGGCCTCCGCCTGGTCTTCCGGCCCGAAGCCGTCCAGTTCCCCAGCCAGCGCATTGCGCACCAGCGCCTGCTGCAACCCATCGATCGCCGCCGTCGGGCGAGTCATCACCGTCATGTCCTGCTAAAGCTCCGCATCTCTGCCGATGCGCGGGGCACTAGTCCCGCCTGCCAAGTTAAGCAACAGTGGGAAGGGAAAGAGAGGCCCTTGACGGGCTCGGGACGGGTTTATCGCGCCGCGCGGCGCAAGGCGCGGTCGAGCATTGCGGAGTCGGCGACCAGCTCCACCACTTCGTGAACGCCATTGGCGTTACGGCGGGTCAGGACCAGTGCGAATTCCTCGTTGGTCGGCAATTGGGAAAGCGGGATCGGCGGCGCGGCGCGAAGCACGGTCTTGCCAGCCTCCGACTTGTCCTCGACCGGCTTGTCGGGCCGACGCGCCTTGCGCTCGGCCGCGACAAGGCCCTTGAGGCCGCCTTCGGCCTGTTCGAGGAACGCTTCGAACCCGCCGAAGTCGACACTCTCGC
The DNA here is from genome assembly GCA_946886845.1 of uncultured Sphingomonas sp. Next base: position 3,240 of record CAMPJH010000157.1, read on the forward strand.
GTTCGGCGTAGCTTAGCGCGGCGGCGAATTCGGTCAGGCGAGTCTTGTCATAGTCGATGCCGAAGACGAGCTTCACGATCGGCGTCATCGGCGCGCGCGCCTGGGACTTCACCCCGGCATCGTCGAGGATTTCCGCATAATCTTCGGGCACCCGCCTGGCGGCGACGGCGAAGTCATAGGCCATGGCAAGCGCGCGATAGAGCGCGGCGCGGCTTCGGCCGTCGGCCTGCTTGCAGACCTCGGCGCTTTCGCGGGCCGCCCACAGGCGGTCGGCCAGTCCGGCTTCGGCGTCGAGCTCGATGGCCGGCTCTTCCGCATCGGCAAGCGCTTCGGGCTCCTCGGCATCGGCCAGCGGACCATCCTCCCACGTCAGGTGGGGCGCGGGCATTTCCTCCTCGGGCACCGGCTCGAGCGCCATCGGAACGGTCAGTTCAAGCGTTTCGTCGTCCTCTTCGATCTCGTCGATCAC
>CAMPJH010000158.1 GCA_946886845.1 uncultured Sphingomonas sp.
ATTTCGTCGACGACCTTCTCGGCCTCGGGCGTCAGATCCTCGGTGGCGGCCTCGACTTCGGCAGCGATCACGGCCACCGCCTCTTCCTGCTTTGCCTCGGGCTCCTCCGCCGGGGCGGCCGCCGCGGCCGCGCGCTGCTCGGCACGCTCCTTGGCTTTTTCGCCCGGCTCGGCCTTCTTCGGGTTCATGCGTGCCGGCCGCTCGCGAATTCCGGCGGCGTCGAGGAAGCGCAGCACGCGGTCCGACGGCTGGGCGCCGACCGACAGCCAATGCTGGATCCGATCGGCATCGAGCTTCACCCGCTCCGGCGAATCCTTCGCCAGCAGCGGATTGTAGGTGCCGAGCTTCTCGATGAAGCGGCCGTCACGCGGATTGCGGCTGTCGGCGACGACGATGCGGTAATAGGGCCGCTTCTTGGCGCCGCCGCGAGTGAGGCGAATTGCTAGAGCCATAAGTATTTTCCTTTCAGTGTGTTCGCTTATTTCTTTGAGAATTTGTCGAAGCCAGGTGGAAGGTTGAATGCGCCGCCGCCGAGCCCGGGCAATCCGCCCGGCGGCAGTGCCCCCGGAGCCATGCCGTCGACTGCGCCTTCGAGGCCGCCCTTGCCGAACATCGCCGCGAGCTTGCCGAGGCCGCCCATCTTCTTCAGCCGCTTCATCATCGTCGACATTTCCTGATGCATCTTGAGCAGCTTGTTCACTTCCTGGACGGTGGTGCCGCTGCCCTTGGCGATCCGGATCTTGCGCTTGGCGTTGATCAGTTCCGGCTTCGCCCGCTCCCTGGCGGTCATCGAGCTCATCATCGCTTCGAGATGGACCAGCGCCTTGGAATCCTGCGCCTTGTCCATCGCCCCCTTCATGCCCTTCATGCCCGGCATCATCGAGGCGAGCGCGCCGAGGCCGCCCATTCGCTGCATCTGCTGGATCTGCGAGCGTAAATCGTCGAGGTCGAACTTGCCCTTGGCCATCTTGGCCGCGAGCTTTTCCGCCTCGTCCATCTTGATCGTCTCGGCGGCCTTTTCGACCAGGCTGACGACGTCGCCCATGCCGAGGATGCGACCGGCGATGCGCTCGGGGTGGAAGGCTTCGAGCGCGTCCAGTCCCTCGCCGACTCCGGCGAACTTGATCGGCTTGCCGGTGACAGCGCGCATCGACAGCGCCGCGCCGCCGCGGGCGTCGCCGTCGAGCCGGGTGAGGATGACGCCGGTCAGGTCGACATCGGCGGCAAAGCCCTTGGCGACGTTGACCGCGTCCTGCCCGGTCAGGCTGTCGACGACCAGCAAAGTCTCGGTCGGCTGTGAGGCGTCGGCAACCGCCTTCATCTCGGCCATGAGCTGCGTGTCGACGTGCAGGCGCCCGGCGGTGTCGAGCAGCACGACGTCGTAGGCCTGGAGCCGGGCCGCCTGGATCGCCCGCTTGGCGATCTCGACCGGCTGCTGGCCGGCGACGACCGGCAAGGTTTCGACATTGGCCTGGCGGCCGAGCACGGCGAGCTGCTCCTGCGCGGCCGGGCGGGCGACGTCGAGCGAGGCCATCAGCACCTTCTTGCGCTCTTTCTCGGTCAGGCGCTTGGCGAGCTTGGCGGTGGTCGTGGTCTTGCCCGAGCCCTGAAGGCCGACCATCATTACTACGGCCGGCGGGTTGACGTCGACGTTGAGCTCGGACGCGTCCGAGCCTAGCGTCTCGATCAGCTGGTCGTGGACGATCTTGACGACCATCTGGCCGGGCGTGACGGAGCGCAACACCTCCTGGCCGACGGCGCGCTCCGTCGCCTGGTCGACGAAGTCGCGCGCGACCGGCAGAGCGACATCGGCCTCGAGCAGCGCGACGCGCACTTCACGCATCGCCGAACGGACGTCGCTCTCGTTCAGCGCGCCGCGGCCGCGAAGCTTGTCGAATACGCCGGCGAGCCGGTCGCTCAGATTGTCGAACACTCAAGTCTCCCAACACGTTGGCAGCGCCCATATGGTGAGCCTCAACGCAAATTGCGCCGGCGGACGAAACCTCGTCGGCCGGCGTGCGCCCTGCTGGCGCTGCCAATCATGTTCTGTCGAAAACGACGGGCGGCCCCTAACGGATACGCCCTCGCAAATCAACCGGCGCGGTCAGGAAAGCCGCGGCTTGCCCTTCGGCTTGCGGCGCGGGCGGCTTGGCCCGCCGCCGGGCTTGTCCGGTCCGTTGCCCCCCGGTGGGCGGCCGCCGCGGCGAACTCCGGTAGCGGGACCACGGGGGCGCCGATCTCGCTCGGGCACACGGTCGAGCGGCCGCGACTGCTGCATCTGTTGGCGAGGTCCGACCGCATAGCCTTCTTTCAGAAGCTGGGTGAAAGCCGCGCGCGTGCTCTCGACGATCGCGTCCTGAAGTTCCTTCGGAAGATCGCCAAAAGTGACATTCGGATGGATCGCCTGCAGATCGCGAACGAGCTGGTTGGGCATCCCTCTCGAGGCGCTTTTCAGCGCCTGCACGGCGTCGAGCACGGCCGAGAAAACGATCGACTGCATCACTTCATTGGCTGATCTCTGCATTGCTCTTCACCCGGCCATGTGGACTTGGGACGAACCGCTGCCTAAGTGCGCGGCCGACCCATGGGCATGCGTTTCCACAAGATGCACGGTCTCGGCAACGACTTCGTGATCGTCGACGGCCGCGAGCAGAGCGTGACGATGACTCCCGAGCTGGCGCGAGCGATCGCCGACCGGCATCGCGGGGTCGGCTGCGACCAGCTGATCCTGATCGGCAAATCGGACAAGGCCGACGTGTCGATGCGGATCTGGAACCACGACGGCGGCGAGGTCGAATCGTGCGGCAATGCGTCGCGCTGCGTCGTCGCCTTGACCGGCGCCAGGACGATCGAGACTCCGGCCGGTGTGATCGAAGGCGCTCCGGCGGGCAGCGAGGTCGAGGTCAGCATCCGCGAGCCGCGCTTCGACTGGGAAGACATTCCCTTGTCCTACGCGATGGACACGACCGCCCTGCCCCTCGCCTGGGACGGCCTCAAGAACGGCTTCGCGGTCAATGTCGGCAACCCTCACATCATTTTCTTCGTCGACGACCCCGAAAAGGTCGAGCTCGACGTGTTCGGACCGCGGATCGAGAGCGATCCGGCCTTTCCGGAACGGATCAACGTCCATGTCGCGAAAGTGACCGACGACGGAATCCACATGCGCTCGTGGGAACGCGGAGCCGGCCTGACACTCGCCTGCGGCACCGGCGCCTGCGCCGCCGCGGTGGCGGCGATCGCGACCAAGCGGGCGAAAAGCCCGGTGGCGGTGCATATGCCGGGCGGGACCCTGACGATCGCCTGGAAGCCCGGCGAGCCGGTGCGGATGCGCGGCGCCACGACCCATGTGTTCAGCGGCGACCTCGACGTCGAGAATGTCGGGAAATGCGCTCCATGACGGTCGAGACCGTGACCCTCGGCTGCCGATTGAACTTCGCCGAGACGGAGACGATGGCGCGTCTCGCTCCCAGGAGCGAGGACTGGGTGATCGTCAACAGCTGCGCGGTGACCAACGAAGCGGTTCGCCAGACACGGCAGGCGATCCGCCGTGCCCATCGCCGCCGCCCCGACGCGCGCATCCTGGTGACCGGCTGCGCGGCCGAGCTCGACCGGAATGCCTTCGAGCGAA
>CAMPJH010000159.1 GCA_946886845.1 uncultured Sphingomonas sp.
CCGTTGACGACCAGCGCCAGCCACATCGTCAGCGCGACGTGCATCGACGGCATCGCCGAAATGCCGTTGCCGAACCTTGGGCTGCCGCTCTGGAACATCCCCCACAAGGCGTCGGCGGTGAACGTCGCGATCGGTGCGTCGCGGCCCAGCATGGCCATCATTTCGGCGAACCGCTCGCCGCCGTAGAGCCGGTCGTAGAAGATCGGCCCGGCCGACGACAGCGCGTAGGCGCCGGCTACGCCGAGCACTAGCCAGGCGAGCGACAGCGCCACCAACGCCCGCGACTTCAGCAGAGACGGCGCGGCGGCAAGCAAGGCCAACACCGCAAGAACATGCGTGCCGACGAAGGTCGAGTAGAGCTTGTCGAACAAGGGCACCGCCCAGCCGAACAGGGAATGGAACGCGGCCCAGGCATCGCCGCCGAACAACCGCGCTTCGATATCGGCGAGCGGACGGTCGAGCCAGAACGGCGTCGCCCGCGGAATGGCCGCCTTCAGTGAGCCGAACGCCGCCGACCCGAACGCCAGCAATTGCGAGCCGATCACCGCGATCAGCAGCCGCTCCTTGTTGGCGGCCGCGGCCCCGACCAGCCGATGGATAGGCCGCTCAGGCCGCTCGCGGACCAGCAGCCGGACGACATAGAAGCACAAAGCCAGGGTGAAGAAGGTCAGCGCCAGCGATCCGTAAGTGACGATCATCGGCCGGGCCGCGTCGCCGGCCAAATAAGCGGCGCACCACAGGAGCGTCTCGACGGTAACGATCGCCGCCACCGGCACGAACCATTCGCGGTCGCTGCGCATCGGGCAGCTAGGCTTTCGCGCCAATCGCCAGCAGCCGCTTCAGCCGCGCGTTGAACGCCGGCCGCTCCGCTCCGCTGATCTGTTGCCGCGTCGTCAGGCGCACCGACATCGGGTCGACGGCTCGGCCATTCATCAGCACTTCGAAATGGAGGTGTGGACCGGTCGAAAGCCCGGTCGAGCCGACATAGCCGAGGACCTGCCCCTGGCGAACCGTCTCGCCGGGCGCGGCGGCGATCGCGCTCATGTGCGAATAGGTGGTGACGATGCCGCTGCCGTGCGCGACCCGCACCTGGCGGCCGTAGCCCCCCGACCAGCCGGCGCCGAGCACCTGGCCTTCGGCGGCGGCGACCACCGGGCTGCCCCAGGCGGCGCCGAAATCGATGCCCGAATGGAACCGGGCGAAGCGAAGGATCGGGTGGTGGCGCATTCCGAAGCCCGAGGTGATCCGACCGGCGACCGGCGACATCAGCCCGTCGGAGCGGTCGCGGCCGCTGGCGTCGGTGTCGAACCAGTCGCTGCCGCCCGCCGCGGTCCATTTCAGCAGCTCGACGTCGGGCCCGTCGACCCGATGAAGCGCCGCGTAGAGCAAGGGTTGTTCGGCCGCCTTCGATATCACCAGGTCGAAACGGTCGTACGGCGCGACGTCGGCGCCGACATCGATCCGGCTCGACAGCGCTTTCAGATATTCGGCGGCGACCTGCGACGACACGCCGGCCGACCGCAGCGACCAGTACAGCCCCTCGGTGACCGAGCCCTGGACGCGGATCGCCGATGCGTCGGAGGCGACGATCGGCTTGGCCAGCGGTTGCAGGTCTGCCTCGAACGAACCGGCGCCGTCAGCCGGGCCGGACAGCATGGGATTGGCGAGAAATCGCTCTTCGGGAGCGATCGAGCGGGCGACCGCGCTCGAGAACGGATCGATTCCGGGCCCCAGCGCCAGCGCGGCGCCGCACAGCAGCGCCAACGTGCCGACTCCGCGAATCCAGCGCCGGCCGACCGGCTCGGCGGCAAGGTCGACGACCAGGCTGAAGCCTTCGCATTCCTCCGGAATCGGGGCGGCGCTCTCCCGTGCACGCGCGAGCGCGGCTCGGGCCGAAGCCTCGGTTCCTGGCGATCCTGCGAACATCCGGACGGCACAATGGCGGAATCACGGTTAAAGCCTGTTTAAAATCCTCATCTTGCGCTTTGCCCCGGCGCTGCCCAGAGTCGGGCCATGGCGCGGCGCGACGATGCACCGGTCCGGGCAATCCTTGGGCCCACCAATACCGGCAAGACCCATTTGGCGATCGAGCGGATGTGCGGCCACTCGTCGGGAGTCATCGGCTTCCCGCTCCGGCTCCTGGCGCGCGAGGTTTACGACCGGGTGGTCGCCTTGAAGGGCGTCAACCAGGTCGCGTTGCTGACCGGCGAAGAGCGAATCATCCCGCCGCAGGCGCGCTATTTCCTGTCCACCGCCGAGAGCATGCCGGTGCCGGGCGGCGACGGCCACGACGCCAGCGATTTCCAGCGCGATTTCGCCTTTGCCGCGATCGACGAAGCGCAGCTCGCGATCGACCCCGAGCGTGGCCACGTCTTCACCGACCGGATGCTCCGGGTTCGCGGCCGCGAGGAAACGCTGATCCTCGGTTCGGAAAGCTTAAAGCCGATGATCCGCGAGCTGCTTCCCGAGGCCGAGATCGTTACCCGGCCGCGCTTTTCGACGCTTCGCTATGGCGGCAGCGTCAAGCTGTCGCGGCTGCCGCCGCGCTCGGCGGTCGTCGCCTTCTCGGCCGAGCAGGTTTACGCGCTGGCCGAGGCGCTGCGTCGCTTTCGCGGCGGCGCCGCCGTCGTCATGGGGGCGCTGTCGCCGGCCACCCGCAACGCCCAGGTGGCGATGTTCCAGCGCGGCGAGGTCGATTACCTCGTCGCCACCGACGCGATCGGCATGGGACTCAACATGGACGTCGTCCATGTCGCCTTCGCCGGCCTCGAGAAGTTCGACGGCCGCCGCCAGCGCCGGCTGAGCATTGCCGAAATGGCGCAGATCGCCGGCCGCGCCGGCCGCCACCAGCGCGACGGCAGCTTCGGCACCTTGGGGCTCGGCGATCACAGCGCCGAATTCTCGGACGCCGAGATCAGCGCCATCGAGGAGCATCGCTTCCGGCCGCTCGACTTCCTCTATTGGCGCAACCCGGAACTGGATTTCGCCGATGTGACGGCGCTGATCGCCAGCCTCGAATCGAAAAGCGATGACCCGCTGCTCCACGCCGCGCCGGAAGCGATCGACCTCGCGGTGCTCAAGCTCATCGCCCAGGACCCGGCGATCGCCGTGCGGCGCGGCTCCGCCGCCCGGCGCCTGTGGGCGGCTTGCGGCCTTCCGGATTTCCGCAAGGTCGGGCCGATGCATCACGCGCGCATGGTGCGGCGGGTGTTCAGCTATATCGGCGAGGGCGGGCACGTTCCCCACGAATGGTTCGCCGCCGAAGTCACCCGGCTCGACAATATGAGCGGCGACATCGAGGCGCTCGCCGACCGCCTCGCCGGGATCCGCAGCTGGGCCTATATCGCCCACCGCTCCGACTGGCTGGCCGACCCGGCGAAATGGGCCGAGCGCACCCGCGAAGTCGAATCGCGGCTGTCCGACGCGCTTCACGAGCGATTGACCCAACGCTTCGTCGACCGCCGCACGTCGGTGCTGGTGCGCGACATCGGCGCGCGCGGCGCCGACGCTCTGCCGGTCACCGTCGCCGCCGACGGCGAGGTCAGCGTCGGCCCGGAGCCGATCGG
>CAMPJH010000160.1 GCA_946886845.1 uncultured Sphingomonas sp.
AACCGCCGACCCTCTCGGTGTAAACGAGATGCTCTACCAACTGAGCTAACCGCCCATGCCGCGTCGCAGTGCCATGCAGCGCATCCGGGTGCAATCGGTCAGAACCGAACCCAGCCAAGCAGCGCCAGCAGCAAAATTGTGCCGGCCGCGCTGATCAGCAGCGACAGGACGCAGCCGATGCGGTTCGAAAAGAACAGGAACATCGGCGCTTCAACGGCGGAGCAGCGCTACAGGCTCCGGACCAGCTTGGTCGCCATCGCAATCCAGGGGGCGTTGGTCACCACTTGCTGGCGCGCTCCGGCGCCGAGCGGCAGCAGGTGCAGCTTGCCGCTGGCCTCGCCTGCCTCGGGGGTTTCGCGGCCGATCAGCCGCCCGAACAGGAAGCGGCCGACCGGGCGGGGAACGAGCACGTCACGATTTAGAGCGCGGCCGAATTCCTCGGGCTGCAGCGTCTCGCACCAGATTTCGTCGCCGGCGCGATAGTCGCCGATGCTGGCCGAAGCGGTCACGGCAATGTCGCCCGGCCTCGGCCGCGGCGGAACCAGGATGGCGGTCCGGGTCGGGGCGGCCGTGCCGGTGGCGCCGACGATGGCGGCGACCGGCAGCTCCGCCTTGGCTTCGCCGCTGTCGACGAGGTCGGACGCGTCGACCCCAAGCGCGTCGGCGATGCGATTGAGCCAGGCCAGCGAGACGGTGCGGGTGCCGGTCTCGAGGCGGCCGATGGTTTGCGGGGTGGTCGGCGGGTCGCAGGCCCGAGCGACCTCGTCGAGCGTCATTTTACGTGCCCTTCGGACTTCGCGAATCCGGGTAATCATCGACCGAGCTCCTGAACCAATGTGGTTTCTCTCTGTCCTACAGTTTCGCCGATGTGGCAAGAGGCTGGCGAATCGAAGCAGTGGAGAATTGGCGATGGCAGGTGTCGGGAATGGTCGAATCCTGGTCGAGCGTGCGATTGGCCGCGACGGCGAGACGGTTCGCGGCAGCCGTCGCCGAGCGGTCCGCTCGGTAACCGTCAACCTGGCCGAATCGCCGCTCGGCTGGCTGTTCGCCCGCGGCATGGTCACGAGCCGCCAGCTCCAAGCCGGCGAGCAGCTTCGTTCCGATTGGGAGCGCGGAGGCCTGGCGCCGAGAATCACGATGCAATGGGACGCCGCGCCGGTCGGGCGGCAGCGAGGAGGAGGGGCGAACTGCGGCGCCAATTTAACCGAAGCGCGAATCGACGCGCGGCGGCGGTTCGATGGCGCCGTAGCGTCGGCCGGCCCGGGCCTGTCCGACATCCTCTGGCGGATAGTATGCTCGGGCGAGGGAATGCGCGAGGCGGAAACCGCGCTCGGCTGGCCGGCGCGGGCCGGCAAGCTGGTCCTGTCGTTCGCCCTCGACCGGATCGCCGACTACTACCGAATCCGCTAGCGCTTTTCGCCGCGCTGGCCGGACTTGCGAGTGCCCGATCCGAGCTCCGTCGTCCGCTGCTTTTCCTTCAGTTCGACGTCGCGACCGAGCTCGCGGTCGCGAAGCGTCGGGTCGTGAAGGTTGTTGCGGCTCTCGTCCTTGCCACTGTGGCTGCGCATGTCGGTCTCCAATGCTAATGGACGTTCAACGACCGCGGCGGCCCATGGCTCCGTCGGCCGCCGCACGACAGAAAGGATTGCCCGCATGATTCTCTACGGCTCGTCATTGTCTCCGTTCGGCCGGAAGGTGCTTGCCTATGCCGGCGAGCGCGGCATCGAGATCGACCTTCAGCCGACCGGCTTTCCGAATCCTTCGCCCGAATTTCTCGAGGCGAGCCCGTTCAGGAAGATGCCGGCGCTCCGTGACGGCGACTATGTGCTCGCCGATTCGAGCGCGATCATCCACTATCTCGAGGCCAAATATCCCGACGGGGCGCTAATCCCGGCCGATCCTGAGCAGCGCGGCAAGACGATCTGGTTCGAAGAGTTCGCCGACACTCTGCTCTGTGCATGCGGCGCCAAGATCTTCTTCAACCGGATCGTCGCGCCGCGATTCATGGGACGGCCCGGCGACCTGGCGGCGGCCGAAACCGCCGAGCGCGACGAGCTGCCGCCGATCCTCGACTATCTGGAGAAAATCGTTCCCGACGAGAGCGGCTACCTGGTTGGCGACAGCCTGACTCTCGCCGACATTGCGGTGGCCGGACCATTCGCCAACTTCCGCCATACCGAGACGAGCATCGACCCCGGCCGCTATCCGCGCACCGTGGCTTACGTCGACCGGATTCTCGCCCGACCCAGCTTCACGCACTGGATCGAGCGAGAGACGGAGTTTCTGGCGAAGCAGGCGGCTTAGGCCCCGCTGCTTCCCTCGATGTCGGTCGAGCGATTGTCGCTGCGCTCGCCGCCGCGCTCGACGTCGCCACTCTCGGGTTGGTCGGTCGCGCCCTGACCCTGCTCGGCAAAGCCGGCCTGCTGGGTTTCGCCTTCCTGCAGATATTCGCCCGATTCCTCGCGCTGGGTGCCGACGAAGCCGCCCTCCTGGCCGGAGCCGGTTTCGCCTTGCTGCGCCGAAGGCTCGGCAGTCCCGGTTTCGGCTTGGCCCTGCTGGCCGAATTCGCTCTGCTGGCCCTGCTGTCCGCCGATCATCTGCTCGCCGCCGGCTTGCGGCTGCTGGCCTTGTTGGCCGGTCTCGCCCTTTTTCTGCTCGTCGAGATCGCTTTGCCGACCTTCGCCGCCGGCTTGATTCTGGTTGTCGTTCGCCATCGCCTGAACTCCTTAGAATCGCCCCATGCTCGGATGAATCAACCGCGTTGCCGGCCAAGACGTTCCGTGCCGACTACGGGAGATGCGACGAGCCGATGGCTCAAGCGCAAATTTGCGACCGACGGAAAAGAAAGGGGCCGCCGGTCGGATAACCGGCAGCCCCCAAAAAGCGGTGAAGTGGCAAGAGCTTACTGCTGTTCGGCTTCGCCTTCCGCGGCCGTTTCCGGCTGGGCTTCGGCCGCAGCCTCGGGCTCCGCCTCAGCGGCGGGCTCTTCGGCCGCAGCCTCTGTGGCCTCGGCTTCGGCTTCGGGCTCGGCAGTCTCGGCCTGGAGCTGTTCGGCGGCGACCGGCGCGGCCTCCTCCTCGAACATCTGGGCGATGACGTCGATGCCCTGGGCCTGGAGCTCGGCCTCCTCCGGCGAGCGGGCGACGTTGACGTGGACGGTCACCGCCACCTCCGGGTGAAGCGCGACCTTGATGTCGTGCACTCCGATCGACTTGATCGGCCGATCGAGGACGATCTGGCTCCTGGTGAGGCCGGCTCCCTCGGTTGCGAGCGCCTCGACGATGTCGCGCGCCGACACCGACCCGTAGAGCTGGCCGGTATTCGACGCCTGGCGGATCAGCTTGACCGACTTCCCCTCGACCGTCTTCGCCTCGGTTTCGGCCTCGGCGCGCTTGTCCGCATTCTCGGCCTCGATCCGGGCGCGATTGGCTTCGAACACCTTGCGGTTGGCTTCGTTGGCGCGAAGCGCCTTCTTGTTCGGCAGCA
>CAMPJH010000161.1 GCA_946886845.1 uncultured Sphingomonas sp.
GACGGGTATCATGAAATCGGCTATGCGTTCCTCGAGGTCATCGACCTGTCGCTGATCGAGAGCGACGTCATTGCCGCCGACAATCCGGGCGAAATCAGCGGGGTCACCCTGATCGGCGGCGAGCCCACCGAGCTGATCGACGCGCACTGGCTGTTCGCAAACCATCTCGGCATCGCCGCTCGAAGCTCGAGCGAGCAGCCGCTTTGCCGGCTTCCGGGCGATGACCCGTGGATGCAAAACATGCTTCGCCCGATCGTCGAGGCGGTGGGCTATCGGGTGGTCGGCGACGAACATGACGGCGATGCCGACCTAGTGATCGCCGCCCAGGGCACTGCGGCCGAGGTCAAAGGCACTCGCAAGATCGTTCTGCGCTCTCAACCCGACGCTTCGGGCAAGAAGGACGACAGCATCTATCGTTACGACCGTGCCGGCTTGTTGATGGCGCTCAAGTCCGCCGCCGGGAGGGGCAAATGAACGAGCTTCTGCTGATCGTCACCATCGCCGGGCAGCGCGTCGCGCTTCCGGCCGCCGCGGTCGAATCGGTCGTCGAGCTCGACACCCTGATCCCGGTGCCGCGCGCAGCCTGCCATGTCGCCGGACTGTCGGCGCTCCGCAGCCGGGTACTGACGGTGATCGACTGCATGCGCTCGCTCGAGCTTGGCGCCACCGATTGTTCGGACGGGATCCGCGAAGCCGCGGTCGTCGAGCTCGACGGCCACCATTATGCGCTGATCGTCGATGTCGTCGAAGACGTCGTCGAAGCCATGTCCGATCCGTCGCCGGTGCGGGCGGCGATGGGGCCCGGCTGGGAGCGCGCGTCGAAGGGCATGGTCGAGACCGAAGCCGGGCCGCTGCTGCTGGTCGACGTCGCGGCGCTGATAACCGGAGCGGAAGCCCGTGCAGCTTAAGCACTTCGTTACCCTTCGGTCGTACACGAGCAGCGAATTGAAGCGGGATCCTGAAGCATGAAGAACTGTTTGATCGTCGATGACTCGAAGGTGATCCGCAAGGTTGCCCGCCACATCCTCGAGACTCTCGAGTTTGAGGTCGAGGAAGCCGGCGACGGCCAGGAGGCGCTCGAGCGCTGCGAGCAGAAGATGCCCGACGTCGTCCTGCTCGACTGGAACATGCCGGTGATGAGCGGGATGGAGTTCCTTCGCCTGCTCCGCCAGCGCGGTCATTCGGACCAGCCCAAGGTCGTGTTCTGCACGACCGAGAACGACATGGCGCATATCCGCGCCGCGCTCGAGGCCGGTGCCGACGAATATGTGATGAAGCCGTTCGATCGTGAGACCCTGCACGTCAAGCTCCAGCTCGTCGGCGTAGCGTAAGTCCCCGTCATGGAGCGGGCGCTCGCAAAATCGCGGGATCGCCAGGAGGCACCGAAGCCGGCGCGCCGGCGAATCCGGATGATGATCGTCGATGATTCGATGATTGCCCGCGCCGTCCTGTCGCGGATCATCGAAAGTGACGAAGCCTTCGAAATCGCCGCCGTCGCCGGTACAGCCGAAGACGCGATAGACGCCTTGCATGCCGTTAAGGTCGACATCGTCCTGCTTGACCTCGAAATGCCCGGCGCGGGAGGGCTCAAGCTCATCCCCGACATTCTCAAGGCCGCCGGCGGCGCCCGGGTTATGATCGTCTCGTCGCTGGCCGACGAGGGCAAGGAGCATGCCGTTGCCGCGCTCGCGCTCGGCGCCGTCGACGCGATGCCCAAGCCTGGCACCAGCCGCTTCAACGGCCGCTTCTCCGAAGTGCTCCTGGCCAAGCTCAAGGCGATCGGTTTCGCCGACCAGCACCGGCCGATCGCCCAGCCGATCCGGCTGCAGGGATGCGGCCCGCTGCGGGCGATGCCGAGCGATCCGATCGGGCTGCTCGCGATCGGTGCGTCGACCGGCGGAATCCATGCGCTGTCGGCGCTGTTCCAGGCGCTTCCGCACCGGATCCACGTGCCGATCCTCGTTACTCAGCACCTGCCGTCGCCGTTCATGAGTGTCTTCGCCCGCCAGCTCGGGGTTGCCGCTCGCCGCGAGGCGTTGGTCGCCGAGGACGGCACCAGGCTTCTTGCCGACCGGATCCTGATCGCGCCCGGCGACGCCCACCTGACCATCGAGCCTGATGGCGACGGTCATGTCGCCAGGCTCGTCCGCGGCGCCGCTCCCAGCGGTTGCCTGCCCTCGGTCGACCCGATGCTCGCTTCCGCCGGAGTCGAGTTCGGCCCGTCGGCGGTCGGCGTCGTCCTGACCGGCATGGGCCGCGACGGAGTCGACGGGGCTCGCCGGCTAGTCGCTTGCGGCGGCTCGGTGCTCGCCCAGGACGAGCAGAGCTGCGCGGTGTGGGGGATGCCGCGCGCGATCGTCGAGGCGGGACTCGCCTGCGCCGTGATGCCGCCCGACAAGATCGGCCGGCGGATCGCTTCGAGGACCGAGGATGTCGTCGCATGCAAGTAAGCGACAGCTCCAGCCGCATCCTCGCCGGCCTGCTCGAGGCGCGCACCGGCCAGCAGCTGACGATGAACCGCCGCTGGCGGATCGAAACCGCGCTTTCCGCCTTGCTCCGCGAGCGCGGTATTGCCACCCTCGACGAGCTGATCACCATCCTGGTGATGGGCAAGGAGCCGGCGCTGTCGAACCAGGTGGTCGAGGCGCTGCTCAACAACGAAACCTATTTCTTCCGCGATCGAGCGCCGTTCGACCTGCTCGCCCGCCACGCGTTGCCCAAGCTTGCCGCCAGGCGCGATCCCGGCCGCCGCATTCGGATCTGGTCGGCCGGCTGCTCGACCGGCCAGGAAGTCTATTCGATCGCCATGCTGTTCGCCGAAAATCCCGACAAGTGGCGCGGCTGGACCATCGACGTGCTCGGAAGCGACGTTTCGGCGGGCGTCGTCGATCGCGCCCGAAGCGGGACCTACACCCAGTTCGAGGTCCAGCGCGGCCTCGGCATCAACCAGATGATCCGCTGGTTCGAGGAATGCGACGATGGCTGGCGGGCGGTCGAGCCGCTGCGCAAGGTGGTGCGCTTCCAGGTCCACAATCTGATGGAATCGCCGCCGCATCCCGGCGATTTCGACATCGTCCTGTGCCGCAACGTACTTCTCTACCTGACACCGGAGAAAAGGCGCATTGCGTTCGATCGGCTGGCATCGGCATTGGCCCCGGACGGATGGCTGATGCTCGGCGCTGGAGAGACGGTGATCGGCCAGACCGAGCGCTTCGGCGCCGACGTTGAGGCGCGCGGCCTCTATCGCCGGACCGACGGCGACGCAGTCGTCGAGAAGCGTGCCGGCCCCGACCGGAGAGCCGCCGCAAAGGCTTGAGTTGCGGCGCATAATGTGCGCCATTCCGCCGATGGAATTCGTCGAGCGCCCATCGCCCAATTTCGACGAGCGGGCGCTGCCGGTGTCGATGATCGTGCTCCATTATACCGGCATGCCCGACTGCGAAGGCGCATTGGCGCGGCTATGCTCGCC
>CAMPJH010000162.1 GCA_946886845.1 uncultured Sphingomonas sp.
GTGAGGATCGGCCGCGCCCCCGGCCCGAACGACCGGCCGCCGGCGGCGTCGGCGCGCAACGCGTCGCGGGCGATCAGGGCGCGCGCGACGGGCCGCACCAGCGCCACCTCCTCGGGCGAGGCGATGCCGAACACCGACAGCCGGTGATGGCCGAAGCCGCGGACCTTTTCGCTGTCGTTGCCGGCGAGCACCTCGGCGAGATGGGCGACTCCGAACCGCATCTCGGTCCGGAACGCCGCCGACAGCAATTTGCGGGCGACCTCGGTCGCGTCGACCGTCGCCGGCGGGGCGAGGCAATTGTCGCAATTGCCGCAGCGTTCGGGCGGCTCTTCGCCGAAATGGCGCAGCAGGATCGCCCGACGACAGGTCGCCGCCTCGACGAAGGCGGCAAGCGCGTTGAGCCGCTCGCGCTCACCCGGCCGCCGGTCCGGCTCGACCTCCAGCTCGATCCGGCGGCGCGCCCGGGCAAAGTCCTCCGCGCCCCAGAACAGCCAGGCTTCGGCCGGCTCGCCGTCGCGCCCGGCGCGCCCGGTCTCCTGATAAAAGGCCTCGATCGACTTGGGGATTCCGGCATGGGCGACGAAGCGCACGTCGGGCTTGTCGATCCCCATGCCGAAGGCGACGGTCGCTGCGATCACCAGATTCTCCGACCCGACGAACGCCGCCTGGTTGCGCTTGCGGACTTGGGGCTCGAGCCCGGCATGATAGGCCAGCACCCGCCGCGACGGGTCATCGAGCTGCTCGGCCAGCTTCTCGGCGGCGTTGCGGCTCGGGACGTAGACGATGCCCGGTCCCGGCGCGGCGCTCATCACCGCCTGCACCTGCCTGGCGGCGCGGTCGCGAGGAACGACATGATAGCGGATGTTCGGCCGGTCGAAGCCGGCGACGATCAGCCCTTCGTCCGGGATGCCGAGCTGGGCGAGGATGTCGGCGCGGGTGCGGGCGTCGGCGGTTGCGGTCAGGGCAAGGCGCGGGACCTCGCCGCGCGTGTCGAGGAGCGGCCGAAGCTGGCGATAATCGGGGCGGAAGTCATGCCCCCATTCGCTGACGCAATGGGCTTCGTCGATGGCGATCAGCGCCAGCGGCGCGCCGTCGACCAGCCGCCGGAACGAGTCGGTCGTCGCCCGTTCGGGCGCGACATAGAGCAGGTCGAGCTCGCCCGAGCGGAACCGCTCGATCGTCCGCTCGCGGTCCGAATCGGCCGAGGTCAGCGACGCCGCACGGATTCCCATCGCCTCGGCCGAGCGGATCTGATCGTGCATCAGCGCGATCAGCGGCGAGACGACCAACGCCGTCCCGTCGCGGACCAGCGCCGGCAGCTGGTAGCATAAGGACTTGCCCGCCCCGGTCGGCATGACGGCGAGCGTGTGCTCGCCCGCCATCACCCGCGCGACGACCTCTTCCTGCGCGCCGCGGAAAGAGTCGAAGCCGAAGGTGGATCTGAGGATGGTCGCCAGATTCATTCGCAGCGCGGCCGGTCGCCCTCATTCCAGGCAACGACGTGGATATCGCTGATCTCGATCCAATCGATAGGATAAGGCCAATGCTCAATCCCGCGTAGCGACGGCACGACCTGGCACACATCGGTAACCATGGAACGTGTGCCGCGACCGATCCGCGCCTTGTACATGAACGACCGCTGCAAACCGTTCTCTATCACAAGCACACTTTGGCTTCCGCCATTCAGTGGGATGAACCTGAATCGAATCCGCTCTGGGATAATAAGCGGCAGCGCCTGATCCGTGTGAAGTGGCGCCGATTTCGGTCCAAATGCGTCCGGGTGGTCGCGTAGCATGCTCAGGAGCATGTCCATCTCACCCGGTTCCAGCGGCGTCGCCGGTCCGCCTTCCAGTCGCGGCTCGTCCTGGTCGTCGAGACCGATCGTCACCTCTGAACCCGACAGGAGCCGCAGCAGCGAAACGCTGTCTGCCGGCTGCGCCGCAGCGATGGTCAAGGCTGCGGCAAGGATACCAAACCAGACTCTATGCATCATTCAGCCGCCTGTGCCGCTTCCTCGACCGAGCGTTCGGCAGCCTGGCGGGTCCACAGCTCGGCGTAAAGCCCGCCGCGCTCCAGCAGCTGTTCGTGCGTGCCGCTTTCGGCGATCCGGCCTTCATCGAGCACGAGGATGACATCGGACTCGACGACGGTCGAAAGCCGATGGGCGATGGTGATCGTGGTGCGGTCGCGCGACAGCCGATCGAGGGTCGCCTGGATCGCCTCCTCGGTCTTGCTGTCGAGCGCGCTGGTGGCTTCGTCGAGGATCAGGATCGGCGGGTTCTTGAGCAGGGTCCGGGCGATCGCCACCCGCTGCTTCTCGCCGCCCGACAGCTTGAGCCCGCGTTCGCCGACCATCGAGTCATAGCCGTCCGGGAGCGATTCGATGAAGCGGTCGATCGCCGCGCCCTTCGCCGCCGCCTCGATCTGCTGCTGAGTTGCCGCTTCGGCGCCGTAGCCGATGTTGTAGCCGATCGTGTCGTTGAACAGCACCGTGTCCTGGGGGACGATGCCGATCGAATCGCGAAGGCTCGACTGCGTGACCTCGCCGATGTCCTGGCCGTCGACCAGGATCCGGCCGGCGGTCGGGTCGTAGAACCGGTAAATCAGCCGGGCGATGGTCGACTTGCCGGCGCCCGACGGGCCGACGATCGCCAGCCGGGTTCCGGGCGGCGCGTCGAAGCTCAGGCCGGTCAGGATCTCGCGGCTCGGCTCATAGCCGAAATGCACGTCCTCGAAGCGGACGTGGCCGCCGCGGACCTCGAGCGGTCCGGCGCCCGGAGCGTCGACCACCTCGGCGGGATGGTCGAGTAGGTCGAACATCGCTTCCATGTCGATCAGCCCCTGGCGGATCGTCCGGTACACCCAGCCGAGCATGTCGAGCGGCCGGAACAGCTGCATCAGCAGGCTGTTGACCAGCACCACGTCGCCGGGCGTGAAGCGACCCTGGCTCCAGCCCCAGACGGTGAAGATCATCGCCCCGGCCATCATCAGATTGGTGATCAGCGACTGGCCGATGTTGAGCCAGGCGAGCGACACCTCGTTGCGGACGGTGGCCCGGGTGAACTGGGCCACTGCCTGGTCGTAGCGGCGCGCCTCGCGCTCCTCGGCGCCGAAGTATTTGACCGTCTCGTAATTGAGCAGCGAATCGACGGCGCGGCCAATGGTGCGGTTGTCGACCTCGTTCATCTCGCGCTGCAGCTTGGCCCGCCAGTCGGTCACCCGCCTCGTGAAGGTGATGTAGAGCGCGACCATCGCCAGCGTCGCGGCGACCAGTCCGGCGCCGAATTTGACGAAGAAGATGACGCAGATCGCGGTCAGCTCGATCAGGGTCGGGGCGATGTTGAACAGCAGGAAATAGAGCATCATGTCGATGCTCTTGGTGCCGCGCTCGACGATCTTGG
>CAMPJH010000163.1 GCA_946886845.1 uncultured Sphingomonas sp.
GGCGCCACCGCCCGCAGCCAGGCCGACGCGCCCGAGATCGACGGCCAGGTGTTCCTCCGCAACGTCCCCGCCAGCCTCAAGCCGGGCGACTTCGCCGAGGCCCGGATCGAGGACGCCGACGCGCACGACCTGTTCGGGGTTATTGCTCCCGCCCTCAAGTAGCGAAGCGGTAGGGCGGACAAAGGCCTGATCGCCTGACCCCTAGAGAGGGTAAGGTCGGCTTCGCCGGGAAAATCACGAGCATCGGCCGGGATGCGTGTCACGGCTCCATCAGCCAGCCGTGGACCGCGTTCACGTAAGGGTCCTCAGGCTTGAGCTGATAGGCTCGTGATATCGTCTCTCTCGCTTTGGTCTTGAAGTTGCCCATGCTGTAGACCTGAGCGGCTTCCGCCAGCAGCGTCGCGTCGTCGGGGGCCAGCGCGATGATCGCTTGGGCGATCTTCGCTATCTCGCCGGTGCGACCCTGATCGATCAGGATCTTGGCCTTGACCTTGTAGGCTTCGGCGGCGCGCGGATCGATCTCGATCGCCCGGTCGACGTCGGCCAGCGCGCGGCGGAACTCGTATTCGGACCAGTAAAGGTTCGCCCTCTCGATAAGCGCGGGAATGAACCGGGGGTCGATCTCGAGAGCCTGATTGAGATCGTCGAACTTGAGCTTGTAGTCGCCCATCTCGCGTCGCTGGGCGCGCATCGTCAACGCCATCGGAGACGGTCCCTGTTCCAGGATTCCGTCGAGAAAATCGTCCGCCAATTCGGCCTTGAACATCGAGTTGGCCATGCCCTGGAGGGAACGGATGTCTCCGAACCGTTCGACCAGGCGGTCGAAGACCTTGCGGCTTTCCGCGTCACGGCCCAACCCGGCGAGCGCCAGGGCTTCGAGCAGGGCGAACGGGGTTACCTCGTCCGAGCCGAACCGCAGGCGCTCGGCGTCTTGGAGGGCAACCGCGAAGTTCTTCAGGCCGATGTTGGCGGCGGCGCGCTGCCCGCGCGCCCAATGATTGTTCGGCTCCAGTTCGATCGCGCGGCTATAGGCGGCGATCGCGCCGGCCAGGTCGCCTGCGTTCGCCGCGAGCAGTCCGCGCGCGTTCCACAACACATGGTTGTTGGGATTGATACCCTCGACCCGCGCGATCGCGGCCTGCGCCTCGGGCACCTTGTTGAGCTGCGCGTTGGCAATGGCGATGTTGGCCCATGGCCACTCGTTGCCGGGTTCGCGCTCGCTCGCCTTGCCAAGCAACTCGATGGCCTCACGGTACTTCCCGGTATCGAGCAACCGGCTTCCCAGCGATACCATAGCGCCGACATCGAGCTCTTCGGCAGCCGCCAGATCGGATGACGATGGCAGATAGGAGGGCGGCAGCCGGAGGTGGACGCGCATGTCCCACAGCTCGCGCAGGCGGCGTTCAGCCGCTCGTGCCTCGCTGGCCGGGAGCTCCGGGACCATCGCCTGCTCGCTCCGTTCGATGACGAAACGTCCCCCTTCCAGCGAGGCGTGGCGGACGTAGCGGATTCCGCCCACGACCTCGTCCACCTCGACATCGCCGTAAATGGCTTCGTCGGTGAAGGCCGACGGCAGCAGGATCGTCTGCTTGCTGCGTTCAAACGTCGGGTAGCCCAGTTCGAACGGGACGTCGGACAGCGGACCGGCATCGCGGCTGAAGTCCGCGCGATAGCCGACACGCGTATAGTCGGTGGCGTACCAACCGTCGTCCCAGTCCATCCTGGCCGTGCCGGCGAGGGTGAAACGAAGCTCCCCGCTGGCCGCGCTGAAGTTCGAACCCACCGCGCTCGGGGTGACGAAATCAAGGCGGGAGCGCCAGAACTCCCGCAACGCGCGATCCCGCGCATCGCCGCTCATCTGTGAGAGGCCATTGTGCAGGGCCAGGGCCGTATCGCCGCGAAAGACGATTTCGAGCTTCGCGGGCACTTCGCCATAGATGCCTTGGCGGGCGTCGAATTCGATGGCGAAGTCCTCGCTCGGTTGTTCGAGCGGCGGGGGAACAAGCCGCACCAGCTCAGCGCCTTCACCGAGAGGAAGGCCCCAGCCGAAATAAGGCACCTGCAGTCGCGCAAGCGATGAATCACCCGTGCGGGTGCCATCGAGCCAATATTCGCGCCCCTCGACCGCTGCCCGAAGGATCACATGGTCGAACAGGCCCACCGCCGGCAGCATGCCGCCCAGCATGTCGCCCAGCCCGGTGCTCACCAGCACCGGCTCGCTCTGAATCCCGAGTTCGGCCAGGATGCCCATGAGCAGCGCCGTCTTGCCCTTGCAGTCGCCGTAGCGCCGGCTCCAGGTCTCGGCCGCGCTCGCAGGCACGAGACCGCCCAGACCAGACAACAAGGCGACGTAGCGCACCCGTTCCTGCACCAGCGCGAGCGCCTTCTCCACCCGGACGGTCGGGTCCTCGCTGGCGGCGCGGATCTTCTCTACCTCGGCGCGGAGCGGCCCTTCGGCGGGGATTGCCGCAGCTTCCGCGTAGAGCGGGACGAACAGGCGCGAAACCTCGCTCCACGATCCATAGTCGGTGGCTTGCCCGATCCGCGCCACGGCATAGCGCTCGGGTGCGCCACGCGGGAGCAGGATGGGTTGAATGTCGCGCAAGTGCAGCTCGGCAAATTCGAACCCGCCGCGGCGCGAGCGCTTCCATTCCGGCAGGTCTTCGGACCGGTCGAGCTGCATTGCGGCGCCCTCCGGCCAGCTGAGCGTCACGTCGACGCGGCCCGCTGCGAAGTTGAGCGGCCCAATCACGGATTCGGCATGACTGCCGGTGACCGGATTGTGGCTGCTCAGGGTCGTCGCGAACTCCAGGACATCGCCCACCTGGAGTCCTTCGGGAAACAGGTTGGCGGTGAGCGTTCCGTCGAGCATCGCCTGCTCGAGGTTCTGCTCGCGCCGAAGGACGGAAAACGTCTGGCCTTCACCGAGCACGTCGATCGCCTTGCCGTCTCGATGGATCAGCACCCGGTGGATGGTCAGGTCGTCGGTTTCCGGGCGCCAGGCGAATGCCAGGTTGCCCGCCGCGAGCCCCTGCGCGGTGAGGAACTTGATCTTCGATGCGTTGTAAACCGCCTGCCGGCCCTCCTCGCTGCGAATCTGGGTATCGAGCGACAGGATGGCGACGGGAAGGTCCGGCTCGGGAATGCTTTCAGCCGCAGGGGCCGCCTGCGCGACCCATTCCGGCGGCGGCGCGAACAGCAAGTCTTCCCCGGCGCGCGCCGGCCCGCCCGCGACAAGCGCGGCTAGCCCGACGTAAGTCCACAGCTTCAGTTTCATGCCCCGACCCCCCGGCCACGCATCTTGTCCCCGCCTCGCCGGCTTGGCAAGTCCGCGGGCGGGGCGGTGTCGCTCGTCGCAGAGGTCGTGTCAGCGCATCGT
>CAMPJH010000164.1 GCA_946886845.1 uncultured Sphingomonas sp.
CCGTTGGAATAGAATGGATCGGTCTTGAACCGATAGGCGCCGTGCCCCGCGAACATCAGATTCTGCTCGACCGGGCCGGTGTGGGCGATGTCCTGCAGGGTCTTCTGGATGCAGAAGCTGCGCGGGTCGGCCAGCCGCCCGGTGGTGTTCTTCTCATTGTCGGCCCATGACGAAAAGGCGCATTGCGACAAGCAGCCCATGCATTCGGCCTGGTCGGTCCGGATGTGCTTCTTCTCTTCCGGTGTGACGAAGATCAGCGTTTCGTCGGGGCTCTTCATCGCTTCGGTGAAGCCGGCCGCATACCATTCGCGCGCGTGCTGCAGGTCGCCCTTGGTGACCCAGTAATTCTTCTTGCCGTTGAGGCCGACGTCGAGCTCGAAATGATGGTCGCCGAGCGGCTCCTTGGTGAAGGCGATCTGGCGTTCCGACCGCGCCTCGAGATTGCGCAGGAACGGGTTGCGGACCGCCGAGGAATAGAAGCCGGTCGGCGAAAAGCGGTGGAGCAGGATGTCGCCTTCCTCCAGCTCCATCAGCTTGGCCTTCCACTGCGGCGGGATCGGGCTTTCCTGGGTTAGCAGCGGCCGGGTGCCGAACTGGAACGCGACCTGGCCGAGCTCGGGGTTGTCGATCCAATTGTCCCATTCGTCGAGCCGCCAGACGCCGCCGGCCATGACGATCGGCACACTGTCGGCGATGCCGCCGTCGCGCATCGTCTGACGCAAGGCGGCGACTCGCGGGTATGGGTCCTGCGGCTGGCGCGGGTCCTCGGCGTTGGACAAGCCATTGTGCCCGCCGGCCAGCCACGGATCTTCATAGACCACCGCCGCGAGCCATTCGGCCGCCTTCGAATAGGCCCGCTTCCATAATGCGCTGAAGGCGCGCGCCGAGCTGATGATCGGCAAATAATTGACGCCGTAGGAGGCGGCGATCTCGGAGAGCTTGTACGGCATTCCGGCGCCGCAGGTGACTCCGGCGACCAGACCTTTGGTGCGTTCGAGCACTCCGTGCAGGACTCGCTGGGCCCCGCCCATTTCCCACAGCACGTTGATGTTGATCGCGCCGTTGCCGCCGGCGATGTCGTAGGCCCGTTCGACCTGGGCGACGGCCCCGTCGACCGCGAACTGGATCAGCTCCTCGTGCCGCTCGCGCCGGGTCAGGCCCTGGTAGATCTGGGGAACGATCCGCCCGTCGGGGTCGTAGCTGTCGGCGTTGACCGCCGAGACCGTGCCGATGCCGCCGGCCGCGGCCCACGCGCCCGAGCTGGCGTGATTGGTCGCGCTGACGCCCTTGCCGCCTTCGATCAGCGGCCAAACTTCGCGTCCGGCGTACAAGATGGGCTTGAGGCCCTTGAACAAAACTACTCTCCCCGGCGCACCGGCGCTCGATGGGCGCCCATATAGGGCGGCTATAGCGTCGATGCGAATAAATTGAGAGGGGCGGCGCCGGTTCCTAGCCCAGCGCGTAATCCATGCCGATATCCACCGCCGGCGCCGATTGCGTGATCCGCCCGACGGAGATGTAGTCGACCCCGGTTTCGGCGATTGCGCGGATCGTTTCGAGGGTCACCCCGCCCGATGCTTCGAGCGGCACCCGGCCGGCGACCAGCTCGACGGCAGTCTTGAGCGCGGTGACGCTCATATTGTCGAGCAACAGTCGGTCCGCGCCGGCCATGAGCGCCTCTTCAATCTGCTCGATCGAATCGACCTCGACCTGCACCTGCAGCCCGGTATCGGCATCCCTGGCGGCCCGAACCGCGGCGCCGACCCCGCCGGCAACGGCGACATGATTGTCCTTGATCAGGATTCCGTCGTCGAGCCGCATCCGGTGATTCTCGGCGCCGCCCATCCGGGCCGCATATTTTTCCAGCGCCCGGAGACCCGGGATCGTCTTGCGCGTGTCGAGAAGCTTCGCTCCCGTCCCTTCGATCGCGTCGACGTAGCGCCGGGTCAGGGTGGCGACGCCTGACAGATGCTGGAGCGTGTTCAGCGCCGATCGCTCGGCGGCGAGCATCGCCCGGGCATTGCCACTGAGCCGCAACAACAGGCCGATCGGCTCGACCCGGTCGCCATCTGCGGCAAGCTCTTGGACGGCAACGCTCTCGTCGAGCGCGCGGAAGAATTCGACGGCGACGTCGATTCCGGCAGAGACGATCGGCTCGCGGGCAACCAGCTCGGCAGTGAAGCGGGCGTCGGCCGCGATGGTGGTCCTCGACGTAACGTCGCCGCCCTTGCCGAGGTCCTCGGCGAGCGTCCGGCGGACGAAATCATCGACGTCGAAGCCCAGGATCATTGCCCGAGTCTATTCGAGCGGCCCTTGCGAGGGAAGCTAGTGCGCGGGTTCGCCGGCTCGCTCGGCGACCCGCCAATGGTCGCCTTCCCGCTCGTAACGCTGCGAGTCCTGAGCCACGAACCCATCGTTCTTCCACACCTCGACGGTGACCGTGACGCTGTGCCCGTCGATGTCGATCCGGTTGAAGCTCTGGTCCTGGTCGCGCAACCGGGTCGAGGTCGCCGTTCCGGCCTGGATGACCAGGGCCGGTCCGGCGCGGGTCACAAGGTCGCGAGCGCTGTGGATCGACGCCTGGTGGTTGTGCCCGGCGAGCAGCAGGTCGACGCCCGCCTCGCCAATCGAATCGAGCGCCAGCTCGCTGCGCCCCGCGGCGCGCTGCAGCTCCCCGGTTTCGCCGACCGGCAAGGCAAACAAGGGATGGTGGGTAACCAGGATCCGAAGCGCTTTCGGGTCGGTGCGCTCGAACGTTTCGCGGATGAAATCCATCTGCTCGTGGCTGATTCGTCCGTCCTTGAAGGTCAGCGACCGCGCGGTATTGATTCCAAGGACCGTCGCGCCCGGTATCTCCTGCAACGGGCACAGCGTCTCGTCGATGTAGCGCCTGTAGCGAGTCAGCGGCGAAAGGAACCGCCGAAGCACGTCGTACAGCGGCACGTCATGATTTCCTGGCACCGCCAGCACGTCGTGCCCGGCCTCGCGCAGCCGCTCCAGGAAGCGGCAGGCGTCCTGGAACTGTTCGGTGCGGGCACGCTGGGTAAGGTCGCCGCTGATGACGACGAGGTCGGGCGAGGCCGCCCTCACCCGCTGCTCGACCGCTTCGACCAGCCGGTCGTCATGGGCGCCAAAGTGCAGGTCGGAGAGGTGGATCAGGCGAGCCATGTCTCGCCAACGCGCGTGACAGGCGCCGGTTCATCGATAGATGTGGACAAAATGGACCGCACCGAAGCCAACACCGGCACCCGCCCGGTCAGCGAGCGGCTCCGCTTCGACGAGGCGGCGCTGGAAGCGTGGCTGCGAGCCCATGTGCCGGGCTTCCGCGGCCCGATCCGGGTCAGCCAGTTCAAGGGCG
>CAMPJH010000165.1 GCA_946886845.1 uncultured Sphingomonas sp.
TTGGCGAAACCGAAGCGCGATGTTCATAGCCGAGGGTCTCCGGCAGGGGCACGTCGCCTTCGCGGTCACTGGCTGACAGGCCGCTTCCGGCGACGAGCCGCCCGATACAGGTGAGCGTCGGCGGATCGGGTAAAGATAGGCTTAAGGCATCGAGCTCCTCGGGTAGCGCAGCGAGCAGCGCATAATCGTCGCCGCCGGTCGCGGCGAACAGCCGCGCGGCGCGATCCTGGCCGCGCTCGGCGACGAACGCCCTCGACAGCGGCAGCGAGTCGAAATCCACGCTGGCGCCGCAGCCGCTCGCCGAGCACATCCGTTCCAGGTCGAGCAGCAGGCCGTCCGAAACGTCCATCATCGCCGTCGCATGGGCGGCCAGCGCCCGCCCCATTTTCAGCAGCGGTACCGGCCGCCGGTAAATGTCGACCAGCGGGCCGACGGCAGTTTCGTCATCGATCAGCTGGGCGAGGCCGGCTGCGGAGTCGCCGACCGTCCCGGCCAGCCACAGCCGATCGCCGGGGCGCCCGCCCGACCGGCTCGGGGTCTTCTCGCCGGCCCGGCCAATCGCCGTCAGCCCATAGACCCGCGGCGCATCCGGCATCAACGCGATGGTGTCGCCGCCAATCAAGGCGAGTCCATAGCTTTCGCAAGCGGCCTCGATCCCGTCGATCAAGCCGCGGTCCCATTCGCTCTCGGACAGGGTCAGCGACAGCAGCGCCGCCGCCGGCTCGGCGCCCTTACCGGCGAGGTCGGACAGGTTGACCGCGACCAGCTTCCAGCCGACGCTCGCCGGTGGATCGGTGGCGAGGAAGTGGATGCCTTCAGCGATGCTGTCATGGGTGAGGACCAGGCCGTCGAGCAGCGCCGCATCGTCCTCGAGGTTGCGGGCGGCTGGATCGGTGGCGATCCGGCGGAGACGGGCGATGACGTCGCGTTCACGCATGCTCAACCCGCCGCCGCCGCGCCGCGCACCTCCTTGGCGATGGCGTCGAGAAGGCCGTTGACGAAGCCGCTTTCGCGCTTGTCGTAAAAGGCGTGGGCGACGTCGACATATTCGGAAATCACTGAGCCGACCGGAATGTCGGCCCTGGCGACCAGCTCGTAGGTGCCGGCACGAAGGATCGCCCGCATCGGCCGGTCGAGCCGCTCGAGAGTCCAGCCGGCCGCCAGCCTAGCGGTGATCGCCTGATCGAGGTCGTCGCGGCGGGCGTCGACACCGCTGACGAGGTCGTCGAAGAAGTCGCGCTCGGCCTCGAGATATTCGTCATCCTCGATTGTCGCCCCGAGGCGATGATCGTGGAATTCCTTGAGGAGCCGAGGTAGCGGCGTCGACTCCATCTCCTGCTGATAGAGCGCCTGCACGGCGGCAAGCCGCGCGGCGGAGCGGGTGCGGGAACGGGTTGATGAAGTCATCGCCGCGGGCTGTAGCCGGACGACAGCCCGGACGAAAGCCGGGTCAGGGGTAGCTGACGGTGACCGGGATCTCGGGAAGCGGGATGAACTCGTCGCTGTCGCCCGGCGGAAGCGCGAACTCGCCCGCCTTCCAGGCGCGCTTGGCTTCGTTGATCCGCTCGCGGCTCGAGGAAACGAAGTTCCACCAGACGTGCCGCTCGCCGTCCATCGGTGCGCCGCCGCACAGCATCAGCCGCGCTCCGTCTTTCGACTTCAGCAGCGGCCGGTGACCGGGAGCGAGCAGGACGAGATGCTGAGGTTCGATGCCGATGCCATCGACCACGACGTCGCCGTCGAGCAGGTACAGCGCCCGCTCGTCCGCCTCGCTTTGGACTTCGAGCGCGGAGCCCGCCGGCATCAGGATCGATGCGTAGATCGTCGGCGAGTGGCAAGTGACGGGCGACAATTCGCCCCACGCTTCGCCCATGATCAGCCGGACCACGACTCCGTCGACTTCGACGACCGGCAGGTCGGCGGCGGGCACATGCTCGAACGCCGGCGCGACTTCCTCCTTCGCCTTGGGCATCGCCAGCCAGGTCTGGATCCCGGACAGATGCGGGCCTTGGGCGCGCTCGTCGGCTGGCGAACGCTCCGAATGGGTGATCCCTCGGCCGGCGGTCATCAGGTTCACCGCGCCCGCCTCGATCCGCTGATAAGTGCCGAGGCTGTCGCGGTGATCGATCGCGCCGGCGAACAGGAAAGTGACGGTCGACAGGTTGATGTGCGGGTGCGGCCGCACGTCGATGCCCTGGCCGGCGGACAGGTGGGCGGGACCCATCTGGTCGAAGAAGATGAACGGCCCGACCATCGTCCGCTGCTTGTGCGGCAGCGTCCGGTGGACTTTGAAGCCGCCAAGGTCGTGGGTGACCGGAGCGAGGGTCTGGAGGATCGGATTGTCGGTCATGTTTCCCCCGGCGCCCGGGCGCGGATCGATAGCGCGTGGACCCGTTCGTGAAGCAGGTCGCCGAGGGCGGCATGGATCATCCGCTGCCGCTCGACCCGCGACTTGCCGGCGAACGCCGGGCTTTCGATCGTCAAAGTGAAATGGCTTTCGCCCGCCGGATTATAGCCGCCGTGGCCGCGATGCTGCTCGCTGTCGTCGGCCAGCTCGACGCGGCTGGGCGAAAGTGCCGAGCTGAGCCTTCGAAGCATTTCGGTTGCGACCGGTCCCGTGGCAGGCGCGTCCATACGACCTATATAAAGCTGTTGAGGTTTCGAGGAAGCAGTGGCGTCACGACATACCAGAATGCACGGCAGGGTCGAAGGCGCTACGTCGCGCTGCGCGGTCCCCGGCTGCCGCCGCCTCGGCGAGTATAAGGCGCCGGTCCAGCCTGCGGACTTCGACGGTCCGGGCGCCTGGCAGCTGCTGTGCCTCGACCATGTCCGCGAGCACAACACCAGGTACAATTATTTCGAAGGCATGAGCCCCGACGAGATCTCCGAGGCGCAAGGGCCGCTTGGCGGCTGGGAGCGGCCGAGCCGGCGCTTCGTCGGCAGCGGCGCCGATCCGACCCCGCTGTGGTCCGATTTCGCAGATCCGCTCGACGCCATCGCGGCGACGTTCCGCAGAGCCGACCGCGGCCCGCCGCAGCGCTTCACGCCTAACGAGCGACGGGCGCTCGGCACATTGGGTTTGGCGGAGGACGCCGACCTGCACGACGTCCGGCGGCGCTATTCGAAGCTTGTCCGCCGCTATCATCCCGACCGTAACGGCGGTGATCGCAGCCATGAACATCAGCTCGGCCAGGTCATCGACGCCTGGCAGACGCTGAGGCAGGCGAAGGCCTTCGCCTAATCCCGGTCGGGCGCGCCGTATGGAAAGTAAGCGCGATACGGCCGCGCGTCATCGACGCAGCGCACCACCTCCGGCAAGGCCAGCAACTCGGCCCTCAGCGCGGCAAGGCGCGGGCA
>CAMPJH010000166.1 GCA_946886845.1 uncultured Sphingomonas sp.
ACATAGAAGGGGACGCCGTTGTTGCGCGAGCCGCGGGCCACCCAGACGGCGATGTCCTGGCGGCCGAGCTGCCGCGACATCTCGATCGCCAGCGCCCGCTCGGCCGGCGTATCGAGCGCTTCCCCAAGCGCCCTGACGAACATCATCTGCTCGTCGGCGCGGCCGCCGTACATCATCGCCCGAGTGGCGCGGACGAGGGGGTTCCGGGCGAAGACGGTGCGGGTCGGATCGGTCGCCGGGACCTGTGGGGCGTAAGTTGGCGTTGGAACGGAGCGGCCGAGGCGCTCGAGCGCGAGCTGGCCGTAGAATAGCTCGGGGAACATCGCCGCGCGCTGCCAATAGCTGGTCGCCATCGCCGGCTGGCGCGCGGCCAGCGCCGCCCGGCCGGCCCAATAATGGCCCTTGCTCGATACCTGCAGCGACTTGCCGCCGCGCGAGTAGCGGTCGAACATCGCGATCGCGTTGGTCGGGTTGTTCAGCCGGTCGAGCGCGGTTCGGCCGGCCAGCCAGGCAAGGCTCGTGTAATTGTCGCGCACGCCATAGGATTCATTCGAGACGAGCGTGCCGGGAACGAACGCGTCGTCGAGCTGGCGGGCGATGTTGTAGGCGAGCGTGAACTGGCGGTCCTGGACCGCGCCGTTGGCCAGGATGAGCAGCATTTCAAGCCAGCGCTCGGGGTCCGTCGGCCGCTCGGTGAACTGGTGCGGCTGGGCCGCCAGTGTTCGCGCCGAATAGTCGTTGCCGCCGTCGCGAAGATAGCGCAGCCGGTCCATCAGCAGCCCGGCGTCGGCGGAAATCCGGTGGTGGGCGGCGCGATAGCGCACCTCGGTATCGGGCCAGCGGCTCTGCATCGCGATTCGCGCGGTAAAGGCGGCGCGCCGGTCGGGCGTCGTCCAGGCGAGCAGCCGGTGGGCGTCCTGCGGCTTCTTGTCGAACAATAGAGCGTCGACCCGGCGGTTATGCTCCCGCGCGCTGAAATGGGCGCCGAAGCGCGACAGGAGCCAGGACTCGTCGGTCGAGCTGAGGTCGCTCGAAGCCCACGCCTCCCTTGCTGCGGCGACCGCCTCGGCCGGGCGGCCCGATGCGCTCAGCGCCTCGACGTAGCGAGTCCAGCCGTTGCCGCTTTGCGGTTTTTCGAGCCGATAGAAGCCGAGCACGAGCGACGGATTCTCGCCGGGCCGCATCGCCCGTTCCGCGTTGCGCCGCATCGACGTCTCGCCCGGCCATTCCGGATTGTAGTTCAGGAACCGCGCATAATCGACGAAGCTGTAATTGGGGCTGCGGCGAAGATTGCGCCACTGGGCGATCGACGAATTGACGGTGTCGGTGGCGGCCGCAACCACCGCAGCCGCCTGCGTGACAAACGGTGTCGGCGTCTGGGCCGACGCCGAAGCCGACGCCGCCAGCAGGATCGGAATGAGAAGTGCCCTTTTGCCCATGCTGGACATTGTGTCGCACGCCTCCTTATCAGTCGCTGAACAGGAGGGGATTGTGACCCCCCGATAACTCCCAAGTGAAGGATGAACCCATGTTTTTCGGGTCGATACCAGCGCTGGTGACTCCTTTTGCGGCAGGCCGAGTCGATGAAGCGGTATTCCGTGATCTGGTCGAATGGCAGGTCAGCGAAGGAAGCAATGCGCTGGTTCCGTGCGGGACCACCGGCGAAAGCGCGACCATGACCGGGGCCGAGCAGAAGCGGGTCATCGAGCTCACCGTCGAAGCGGCCGGCGGCCGGGTGCCCGTGATCGCCGGGTGCGGAAGCAACAATGTCGCCGTCGCCATCGAGCATTTGAAAGCCGCCAAGGAGGCTGGAGCGGACGCCGCGCTGATCGTCACCGGCTATTACAACAAGCCCAGCCAGGCGGGGCTGCTCGCCACCTTCCGGGCGCTCTCCGAAGCTTCGGAGCTGCCGATCGTCGTCTACAACATCCCCGGGCGGGCGGTGGTCGACATCTCAGTCGAGACGCTGGCCGAGATTTCTCGACTGCCGAACATCGTCGCGGTCAAGGACGCGACCGGCAAGCTCGACCGGGTGACGGCGCAGCGTCTCGCCTGCGGGCCGGATTTTTGCCAGCTGAGCGGCAATGACGAAACCGCGCTGGCGTTCAACGCGATGGGCGGAGTCGGCTGCATTTCGGTGACCGCCAATGTCGCGCCAAAGTTGTGCTCGGATTTCCAGGCGGCGACGCGCGAGGGACGGTGGGACAAGGCACTAGTGTTTCAGGACCGGCTTTATCCGCTCCACGCGGCATTGTTCACCGACGCCTCGCCGGCGCCGGTCAAATATGCGCTGTCCCGAGTCCGGCCCGGCTTTCCCACCGAACTTCGGCTGCCGCTCGTCGACGCATCGGACGCGTCGAAGCGCGCCGTCGACTCCGCGCTCGAACATGCCGGGTTGATCTAGCCTCACTTCCCTTGCAGGTCGGGGAGTCACTCCGTACCTGCCGCATCCCATGGCCAAGCCCCTCCCGCCACCGTTCGACAAGCAGAAGGTCGTCGCCGAGAACCGGCGGGCGCGATACGATTATTTCATCGAGGACAAGTTCGAGGCCGGCATCGCGCTGACCGGGACCGAGGTGAAGTCGATCCGCCAGGGCGAGGGTTCGATCGCCGAGAGCTACGCAACGTTCGAAGGCGAGGAGATCTGGCTGATCAACAGCCACATCCCCGAATACAGCCACGGCAACCGGATGAACCACGAGCCGCGGCGGAAGCGCAAATTGCTGTTGAACAAGCGCGAGATCGCCAAACTCCACGGCGCCGTCACCCGCCAGGGGCTGACCCTGGTGCCGCTGTCGCTCTATTTCAACGGTCGCGGCCGGGCGAAGGTCGAGCTGGCGCTGGCCCGCGGCAAGAAAGCGCACGACAAGCGCGAGACGGTGAAAGAACGCGACTGGAAGCGCGAGCAGCAGCGCCTGCTGCGCAAAACCGCCTGAATCTTTCTTCTGCGGCCGGGTGCGCCGTTTCGTCGGGCGGCTTTGACGGCCTTCCTCGCGCGCTCCTATAGATACGGACATGTAGTGGGGAGTCATCGGTCCATGCGTACGTTGCTCATCGTTCTTGCCGCCGGCACCATTCTCGGCGGCTGCGCCACCCAAAGCGCCAATATTCCGCCGCCGCCGGTCGAAGCCGCCGAAGCCCCGCCGCCGGTTGCTCCCGCGCCGAAGCCGCAAATCGGCACGTTCGGCTTCGACACGGCCGGAATGGACACGACGGTCGCGCCAGGCGACAATTTCTACCAATACGCCAACGGCACCTGGGCGAAGAACACGCCGATTCCCGCCGACAAGTCGAATTACGGCATGTTCACCCTGCTCGACGA
>CAMPJH010000167.1 GCA_946886845.1 uncultured Sphingomonas sp.
TTATAGAGGTGCAAAGCGCGCATCTGGTCGCGGCCCAGCGGTCCGCGCGGGATCATCCGCTCGACCGCCTTTTCAAGCACGCGCTCCGGAAAGCGGCCTTCGAGGATCTTGTCCGCGGTCACTTCCTTCAGGCCGCCGGCGTAGCCGGTGTGCTTGTAGTAGATCTTGTTCTGCAGCTTGCGGCCGGTGAACTTCACCTTGTCGGCGTTGACGACGACGACATGGTCGCCGCAATCGACATGCGGCGTGTAGCTCGGCTTGTGCTTGCCGCGCAGGATGTTGGCGATGATCGTCGCCACGCGACCGACGACCAGGCCGTCGGCGTCGATCAGGTGCCATTTCTTCTCGACCTCGGCCGGCTTGACCGACTTGGTCATCTTCATCAGCGCCTTCATGGCGTCGAACCTTTCCTTGAAATGCGAAAGGCGGCGCTTCAAGCGCGCCGCCGGTGGACCGGCTATTTGCGGCGGACCCGCGAAAAGTCAAGCAAATGCGTGGGTTTCTTGACGGGTAATATGATACCGACGGCTAAGCGGGCTCGACCGTCTGGTGACCGTGGAACAGGTTGTTCGGGTCGTATTTGCGCTTGACCTGCGCCAGCCGGGCATAATGCTCACCCCAATAAGCCTGCTTCCAGTCGCGCTGGAAATAATCGGCTTCCGAGACATAGGCGCCGGCACCCGGAACTAGGGTCCGGATCGGGGCCATGGCCCGGGTCACTCCGGCTGCGTCGCGGCGGCCGTCAGCGACGTCCGGCTCATGTCCCGGAATTCCGGTCCAGGCCGGCGGCCCTTCGGCCGCGCAGATCAGCAGGGCGAAGGCATTGAGGACTTGCGGGCTCATTGCCGTTTCGGCGGTCGCCGCGAGCGCTTCGCTGGTGCCGCCCGCGAGGCCCTTGTTGACGTGTAGCGTGACGGTCCACTCGTCCGCCGCCGCAATCAGCGCGTCAACCAGCGCCGGCTGACGAGCGGGCTCGAGCAGTTGCTTGGGCAGCCAGGCCGATTGATAGGCGTGAAGCACCTGGCCGGCCTCGCCGAGGTTGCCGGTCCAGAACAAATTGTCCGGCGATGCCCCAGGCCGCGGATCCTGCAGGGTCAGCCCAGGCAGCGAGCGCAGGACCTCGGGGTTCCAGAAGCTTTTGCCCGGAAGCGCGACGAAGGCGGGGTCGGACGCCAGGCGATAGTCGGCAGGCCGCTCGGCGATCCAGGCGAGGAACGGCCGCCAGACGGCCTCGATCTGCGCTTGGCTGAGGCTGTGGCAGACCATCGTCACCGACAGCTTGCGCCCCGGATCGAAGCGCAATTGCTCGCCCCAGCTAGGGTTGAACAGGTCGCTGGCGTAGAATGCAACGATCCGCTCGACCAGCGCCCGCCAAGCCTGATCGCTGGTCGCCTGGACCGAAAACAGCGCCGCGCCGATCGTCGAGGGTAGGATGTGAGTCCTCATTGTCAGCCGAGTCACCACGCCGAACGTGCCGCCACCGCCGCCGCGAAGCGCGAAGAACAGGTCGGGATCCCGATGGGCATTGGCGATCCGGACCCGTCCGTCGGCGGTCACCACTTCCGCCTCGATCAGGCTGGCGGCGCCGGTGCCGAACTGCTTCGACAGGCTGCCAAACCCGCCGCCTTGGGTGAACCCGGCGACCCCGACGGTCAGGCAGCCGCCGCCCTGGACGTAGCGCCCGGCCTTGGCGGCGACCGCGTCATAGACCCGGCCCCAGATTGCGCCGGCGCCGATCGACACTGCCCCTTGCGGCGCCGTTCCCGCCGGCGCACCCGCCGCGACGAACGAGTCGTGCAGCTCGACCTTGTCCATCCGGCGAGTCCAGACGAGCAACGAATCGGCGGCGTTGCTATTGCCGAAATAGCTGTGGCCGCCGCCCTTCACGACTAGCCGCAGGCCGTGCTTGCGGGCTACGTCGACGGCCGCGGCGATGTCGGCGGCGCTTTCCGCGGCGACCGCCATCAGGCTCGGCTGCGAGGTCCAGGCGTCGGTCCAGCCCAGGGTCTGGGTCAGGGCCGGCTCGTCACCGAGATAATAAGGATTCTTGAGGGCCGCGAAGAGGGCGTCGGCGCCGACTCCGCCGGACTTCGCGGCGGCGACCAGCGGCGACTGGATCGGGATCAGCCTGGAGCCGATCCGGCCGCGGAGCTCGTCCCACAGGGCGGACAGCGACGGGGCGGCAAAAACCGGCCGCGGCAGCGCCGCCGCGCCGGCGGTGCCCAAAAGCCCGGCGACAAAAGTCCTGCGTCGCATGCGATTCCCCCTTTGGCGGCCAGCTATACGGCCGCTGCGCCGGCGAGCAATCTGGCGTTCAGATTCGCTGAATAGTTTGTCGGCTCTCGTTCATCAGATGTTGGAGGACGTTTGATGCGAAAACTCTCGAAGCTCGCAATTTCAGGTATCGCCGCCGTGACCATCGGCGGCGCAGCGGCCGCCGCGAATCCGGACAAGCATGTCATGGACGTGCCGCTGCCCGACGGCTCGACCGCCCATATCGAATATTATGGCGATGTTGCTCCCAAAGTGACCGTCGATCCGCCTGCGTTCGGGCGATTCCCTCGGCTTGGACTGCCGGGCGCCTTCCCCGACCTCATGAACATCGACCGGATGTTCGAGCAGATGGAACGCCGGCACGGCGAGATGCTTCGCCGGATGCAGCGCCTGCCGCGCAACCGCATCGGCCGCGGCCCGACCGCAAACGTCGCGGCTTATGGCGATATGCCGGCGGGGACGAGCAGCATCAGCGTGGTTTCGACGACCAATGCGGGCGGGACCTGTACGCGGACGACCGAAGTCACGTCGCAAGGTGCGGGCAAGGCGCCGAAGGTGGTAACGAAGGTCTCTGGGAATTGCTCGGAAGCCCAATCGACACCGACCCAACCGACCGGAGCGATCAACCACACCTAGCGCTTGGCGATGACGCTGTCCTCGACCCAGTCGGCGTAGCGTCGAAGCAGCTTTTCGATCGGCCAGACGGCGATGCACGGCACGGCATAGCTGTGCAGGGCCGCAATCCGCTCGACCAGCTCGTCGGCCTGCCAGCTGTGGGTCTTGAGGATCGCCGGCACCTCTTCCACGGTCTCGATCGCGCCTTCCCAGCGATAGATCGACCGGCAGGGGCCGAGGATGTTGATGCAGGCAGCGAGCCGTTCCTCGACGACCGTGCGGCCGATGCGTTCCGCCTCCTCGGCGTTGGCGAAGACGGCGTAGACCGAGACGATCGCCATTATTGCCTCCGCCCGACGATATGGGCGCCCCAAACGGTCGATGCGAC
>CAMPJH010000168.1 GCA_946886845.1 uncultured Sphingomonas sp.
TCGCCGCTGATCGAATTGGTCGACGTCTGGACGTTGGCCGCCGGAACCGCGACCGATTCATAGAATCGCAGCGCGTTCGCGCCGATCGTCAGCAGTCCCTCGTCACCGTGCGTCGCCATGCAGTCGCCGGGCGTAAGGCCCCAACGTCCCTGGAGAGCGGCTGGGATGGCGCTGGCGGGCGTGGCCACGACGTTGCCGGGAGCGGCGCCGTCGGCCGGGGCGGCGCCGGTCGGGCTGGCCGTCGACTGATTGACCTCCGGAAGCTCGGACGTATTTTCCACCGCCTCGGGGGCGGCGTCGGGACCGCCGCAGGCGGCAAGCGCGGCGACCGCCAAAAGCGTCAATATTGGTTTCATGCCGTCCTAACCGCCACGCGGCGGTTGAGGTTTCACCTCACGCCATGGTCGGGATGACGAACGCGTTCTCGCCGGTGACGCTGCCGTCCGGCCAGCGCTGGGTGACGACCTTGGTCTTGGTCCAGAAGCGCATGCCTTCCTGCCCGTACTGGCCGATGTCGCCGAAGCCCGAGCGCTTCCAGCCGCCGAAGCTGTGGTAGGAGACCGGGACCGGGATCGGCACGTTGACTCCGACCATGCCGACATTGACCCGGGCGGTGAATTCGCGCGCCGCATGGCCGTTGCGGGTGAAGATGGCGACGCCATTGCCATATTCATGCTCTGACGGCAGCCGCACCGCTTCATCGAAGTCCTTGGCCCGGACCATTTGCAGCACCGGGCCGAAAATCTCTTCCCTGTAGCTTTTGAAGCTCGGCTTCACATGATCGAAGAAGGTCGGGCCGATGAAGAAGCCCTGCTCATTGCCCTGCAGCTTGAAGCCGCGGCCGTCGACGACCAGCTCGCCGCCCTCGTCGATGCACATCTGGATGTAATGCTCGATCCGCTCCTTGTGCGCCTGGCTGACCACCGGCCCATAATGGGCTTCCGGGTCGGTGGAGATTCCGACGCGCAGCTTCTCGATCGCCGGGATCAGTTTCTGGCGGAGGCGATTGGCGGTTTCCTCCCCGACCGGGACGACCACCGGAAGCGCCATGCAGCGCTCGCCGGCCGATCCGAACGCCGCTCCGGCGAGGTCGTTGACGACCTGGTCGAGGTCGGCGTCGGGCATGACGATGCCGTGGTTCTTGGCGCCGCCGAACGCCTGCACGCGCTTCCCGTTGGCGGTGCCGCGGCTGTAGATATATTGGGCGATGTCGCTGCTTCCGACGAAGCTGACCGCCTTGATGTCGTCATGGTCGAGGATCGCATCGACCATTTCCTTGTCGCCGTGGACGACGTTGAGGATGCCGTCGGGAAGCCCCGCTTCCTTCATCAGCTCGGCGAGGCGGACGGGAACCGAGGGGTCGCGCTCGGAAGGCTTGAGGATGAAGGCGTTGCCGCAGGCGATCGCCATCCCGAACATCCACATCGGGATCATCGCCGGGAAGTTGAACGGGGTGATCCCGGCGCCGATGCCGAGCGGCTGGCGCATCGAATAGACGTCGATCCCGGGACCGGCGCCGAGCGTATATTCGCCCTTCAGCGACTGCGGGATTCCGCACGCATATTCGATCACCTCGAGGCCGCGCTGGACGTCGCCGCGCGAGTCCGCGAGCACCTTGCCGTGCTCACTCGACAGCAGCTCGGCGAGCTCGTCCATATGGGCTTCGACCAGCTCCTTGTACTTGAACATCACCCGGGCGCGGCGCTGCGGGTTGGTCGCCGCCCAGGCCGGCTGCGCCGCGTTGGCGGCGTCGATCGCGCGCTGCAGCTCCTGCGCCGTGCCGAGCTTGACCCTGGCCTGCACTTCGCCGCGGTTGGGATCGAACACGTCGCCGGTGCGGCCGTCCGATTGATAGGCTTCGCCGGCGATGAAATGGTCGATGTCACGCAACATGGATGTCGTCCTGAATCTGGAAGTCCGTGGGATGCGGCTCCCCTAGACCCGGCGCACGTCAAATGCCAGTTGGGGGAAGGGTCGAGGAGAAGTTGTATGCGTGCCTTGCTGTTCCTGCCGCTGCTGGCGTCCACCGCCGCGCTCGCCGTGCCGCCGCTGCCGCCGCCCGAGGCGATCGTCGCCGAATATGCGCGCGGGGTCGATGCGGCGCGGATGAAGCGCGACGTCGAGACTCTGGTCGGCTTCGGTACCCGCCACACCTTGTCGTCGCAGACCGACCCGAAGCGCGGGATCGGCGCGGCGCTCGACTGGACGGAACGGGAGTTCAAGAGCTTCGGCCTGTCGACCGTGCGGCCATGCGACACGGTGACCGGCCGGCGGGTTCCGACCCCGACGCGGGTTTGCGACATGGTCGCGATCCAGCGCGGCACCGAGCGGCCCAACGACGTCGTCATCATCACCGGCCATATCGACAGCCGGGTTTCGGACGTCATGGACTTCACCAAGGACGCGCCTGGCGCCAACGACGACGGATCGGGCACCGCGGCGGTGATCGAGGCGGCGCGGGTGCTGTCGAAGGGGAAGTTCCCCGGCACCATCGTCTATGCGGCTTTGTCGGGCGAGGAGCAGGGGCTGCTCGGCGGCAAGATCCTTGCCGATTACGCCAAGGCGCAGGGCTGGAACGTCATCGCCAATTTGAACAACGACATCATCGGCAACAGCTGTGGCTCCGACAAGGTCTGCAACGACAAGCAGGTGCGGGTCTTTTCCGAAGGACCGCGCTGGCAGGGGCACGAAGCGCTGGCGGCGCAAATCCGCAGCAAGGGCGGCGAGAATGATTCGCCGTCGCGCAACATCTCGCGCTTCCTCGACACCTTGGCGGAGCGGATGGGCCCCGACCTCAACCTCGACGTCATGCAGATCTGGCGCAACGACCGCTTCGGCCGCGGCGGCGACCATACCGAGTTCCTCAACGCCGGTTTTCCCGCGGTGCGCTTCTCGGTCGCGGTCGAGGATTACGAGCATCAGCACCAGGACCTGCGGATCGAAAACGGCATCAAATACGGTGACACCGTCGACGAGATGGACTTCCCCTATCTCGCTCGCGTGACCAAACTGAATGTCGCCGCGCTCGCCTGGCTCGCCAGCGCCCCGCCGCCGCCGGAACCGACCGTCGAGGGCGCGGTCAGCACGGATACGACGGTGACGTGGAACCCGATTCCGGGGATTGAGGGGTATGTAGTTTATAAGAGGCGGACGGACGCTTCGAACTGGGAGCCGGAACAGGACCAAGGAATCTATATTTGTCCGGCTCACAACAGGTTGAGGCCCGGCTATACCCGCGAAAG
>CAMPJH010000169.1 GCA_946886845.1 uncultured Sphingomonas sp.
CGTTCCTGATGCCGATCGAGGACGTGTTCTCGATCTCGGGCCGCGGCACCGTGGTCACCGGCCGCGTTGAGACCGGCATCGTCAAGGTCGGCGAGGAAGTCGAGATCGTCGGCATCCGCGACACCCAGAAGACCGTCGTCACCGGCGTCGAGATGTTCCGCAAGCTGCTCGATCAGGGCCAGGCGGGCGACAACATCGGCGCGCTTCTGCGCGGCGTCGGCCGTGAGGACGTCGAGCGCGGCCAGGTCCTGGCCAAGCCGGGCTCGATCACTCCGCACACCGACTTCAAGGCAGAGGTCTACGTACTGTCGAAGGACGAAGGCGGCCGCCACACGCCGTTCTTCGCCAACTATCGTCCGCAATTCTATTTCCGGACGACCGACGTCACCGGCGAAGTCG
This sequence comes from uncultured Sphingomonas sp., assembly GCA_946886845.1. Next base: position 400 of record CAMPJH010000169.1, read on the forward strand.
TGCTCCCCGAGGGCACCGAGATGGTGATGCCGGGCGACAACGTAAATCTCGGCGTCAAGCTGATCGCCCCGATCGCCATGGACCCGGGCCTGCGCTTCGCGATTCGCGAAGGCGGCCGGACCGTTGGCGCAGGGGTTGTCGCCGACATCACGAAGTAATATAGGGCGCCAACCGCGCGGGTCTTAAGGATTCGCGCGGTTCGCTTTTGAGTTTGGTTTTTGGCGTCATTCTGGCGGTTGCCGGGATGACGTTGGCTCTTTCGCATCGGTAGGGACATGGAAACGCAGAATATCCGTATTCGCCTGAAGGCGTTCGATCATCGAGTGCTCGACCAGGCCACTGGCGACATCGCCGACACGGCGCGTCGCACGGGTGCTCTCATCCGCGGTCCCATTCCCCTGCCGACGCGCATTGAGAAGTTCACCGTCAACCGTTCGCCGCACGTCGACAAGAAGTCGCGCGAGCAGTTCGAGGTGAGGACGTACAAGCGGCTGCTCGATATCGTGCAGCCCACTCCGCAGACGGTCGACGCGCTGATGAAGCTCGACCTTGCCGCGGGCGTCGACGTCGAGATTAAGCTGGCGTAACGCCGGCACGCACCAGCCGGTGCGAGAAATTGGGTGATACCGCCGGAGGTTGGCTCCGGGCTGCGTCCCCGCCGCTTCCTTGTGAAGCACTAGCCCAGGCGGGGCACGCAATAATGGATGGGCTGCACGCACCCGAAATGGTTTCGGGTGCCTCTGTGTGAGGAGTTTTGGTCATGCGCACCGGCGTGATCGCGAAGAAAGTGGGAATGACCCGCCTGTTCCAGGCGGACGGCCGGCACGTGCCCGTGACCGTCCTGCAGATGGACGACGTCCAGGTCGTCGGCCGCCGCGAGGCGGATCGCGACGGTTATTCCGGCCTCCAGCTCGGCGCCGGCAAGGCCAAGGCGAAGAATGTCGCTAAGCCGCAGCGCGCCGCGTTCGGCAAGGCCGAGGTCGAGCCCAAAGCCAAGGTCGCCGAGTTCCGGGTCGCCGAGGATGCGCTGCTCGACATCGGGGCGACGCTCAGCGCCGACCATTTCGTCGCCGGGCAGCTGGTCGACGTTTGCGGGGTCACCCAGGGCAAGGGTTTCGCCGGCGCTATGAAGCGCTGGGGCTTCAAGGGCCTTCGCGCCACCCACGGCGTTTCCGTGTCGCACCGTTCGCACGGCTCGACCGGCAACCGCCAGGATCCGGGCCGGGTGTTCAAGAACAAGAAGATGGCCGGCCACATGGGCGCCCGCAACCGCACCCAGCAGAACCTCGAGGTCGTCCGTACCGATCCGGTGCGCGGCCTGATTTTCATCAAGGGCTCGGTCCCGGGCCACAAAGGCAGCTGGCTGACGATCCAGGACGCGATCAAGTTGCCGCGCAGCGACAGCGCGCCGTATCCGGCCGGGTTGCTGGAGCCGGAGAAGATCGAGCAGGCGGCCGAGGAGCACGCCCCGGCCGGGCTGGTCGACGAGGGCGCCGTCCACGAGATGCCGGCGCTTCCGAGCGACGAGGAAGTGGCGGCGATCGCGGCCGAGCAGGAAGCCCATGTCCAAGAGGAACAGGCCGCTGCCGAGGTCGAGGCCGCCGAAGCTGCCGAAGCCAAGGTCGACGCTGACGCCGAGGAAGCCGAGGCCAAGGCGAAGGCGATCGAAGCCGGCAAGGCCGAGGACGGCGACGAAAGCAAGGAAGATTAAGCGATGAAGGTCAAGGTCCAGACCCTCGACGCCGGTAAAGGCGGGGACATCGAGCTCAACGACGCGATCTTCGGCGTCGAGCCGCGTCCCGACGTCCTCCACCGGGTTGTCACCTGGCAGCTCACCAACCGCCGCGCCCCGGCGCGCGCGGCCCGTGAGCGCAGCGAGGTCAACCGCACCGGCAAGAAGTGGGGCAAGCAGAAGGGCGGCGGCACCGCCCGCCACGGCGATCGCCGCGCCCCGATCTTCGTCGGCGGCGGCAAGGCGCACGGCCCGCGGGCGCGGGTGTTCGTGTCGAGCCTCAACAAGAAGGTTCGTGCTCTCGGCCTCAAGATGGCGCTGTCGTCGAAGGCGATGGGCGGCCAGCTGATCGTCGTCGACAACCTCGACCTGGCGGAAGGCAAGACCAGGGAGCTGCGCAATCGGCTCGGCACCCTCGGCCTCGGCAAGAGCGCCCTGGTGATCGACGGCGATGCGCTCAACGTCGGCTTCGCACGCGCCTCGTCGAACCTCGAAAGCATCGACCTGATGCCGGCTGTCGGAGCCAATGTTTACGACATCATGCGCCACGAGACGCTGGTCCTGACCCGCGCCGCGGTCGAAAAGCTGGAGGCCCGGTTCAATGGCTAAGAAGCAGGAGGCCCAGGTCGACGCGCGTCATTTCGACGTCGTCCTCGCGCCGCACATCACCGAGAAGTCGACCATGTTGTCCGAGCATAACGCGGTTGTCTTCCGGGTCGCCCCGGGCGCCTCGAAGCCCGAGATCAAGCAGGCGATCGAAGCTTTGTTCAACGTCACCGTGACGGGCGTCAACACGATCGTCACCAAGGGCAAGAGCAAGCGCTGGAAGGGCAAGCCCTATCAGCGGTCGGACTTCAAGAAAGCGATCGTGACGCTGGCCGAGGGCCAGTCGATCGACGTGACGAGCGGAATTTAAGGTCATGGCACTCAAAACATACAAGCCGACGTCGCCCGCCCGCCGCGGGCTGATCCTCGTCGACAAGTCGGCGCTGTGGAAGGGCAAGCCGGTCAAGGCTCTGACCGAAGGCAAGCGCAAGACCGGCGGCCGCAACAACAAGGGCCACGTGACCTCGCGCGG
>CAMPJH010000170.1 GCA_946886845.1 uncultured Sphingomonas sp.
AGCTCCGGCCGGGCGCGGGCGAACAGCTCGATGTCGCCGATGATCTCGACGCCCGCCTCGCGCGCGCGCTGCGCGATCGGGTGACGGTTCAGCGGAAGTCCCGGAGTGACGACCAAGCTGTCGAATTGCGACAAGTCGGATTCATCCAGATTCTCGATCTGCGCGCCGGCAGGCGCCTTCGCCCGCGCCTCCTTCTTGGCGTCCCACGCCGTCACTTTCGCGCCGCTCGCCAGCAGCGCCTCGACGGTCGCAATCCCCGAGCGCGCGAGTCCGTAGACCGCGTAATGCTTGCCGGCGAAGGCGCGCGCCGTGATCACCTGAGCTTCAGCGTCGACAGGCCGGCCAGCGCCAGCACGAAGCTGATGATCCAGAAGCGGATGACGATGGTCGGCTCCGACCAGCCGATATGCTCGAAATGGTGGTGGATCGGCGCCATCAGGAACACGCGCTTGCCGGTCCTTTTGTAGACGATCACCTGGATCACCACGCTCAGCGCCTCGACCACGAACAGGCCGCCGACGATCGCCAGCACGAATTCATGATGGGTGGCGACCGCGATCGCTCCGAGCGCCCCGCCGAGCGCGAGGCTGCCGGTGTCGCCCATGAAGACCGCGGCCGGCGGCGCGTTGAACCACAGGAAGGCGAGCCCGGCACCGACGATCGCCAGGCACATGACGATGAGGTCGCCCGCCCCCTCGATATGCGGGATTCCGAGATATTCGGCGTAGATGGCGTTGCCGGCGAGGTAGGAGATCAAAAGGAAGGTCAGGCTGGCGATGATCACCGGCATGGTCGCCAGCCCGTCGAGCCCATCGGTCAGGTTCACCGCATTGCCGAACGAGACGATGACGAAGGCGCCGAACACAATGTACAGCCAGCCGAGGTCGGCGACCGGGTCCTTGACGAACGGGATATAGAGCTCGGTGCCGCTATGCCGGACCATCAGCCAGGTGGCGAAGGCGGCGATCGCGAATTCGAGGGCCAGTCGGGTCCGGCCCTTCAGCCCGGCATGGTGCGCCTTCTTCACCTTGTCGTAATCGTCGAGGAAACCGATCAGCCCGAAACCGGCGGTGACGATCAGGCACGCCCAGACATAGACGCTGGCAACGTTCATCCACAGCAGGACCGAGGCGGTGACCGAGACCAGGATCAGCAGCCCGCCCATGGTCGGCGTGCCGCGCTTGGCGAGATGGCTCTGCGGGCCCAACTCGCGGATCGGCTGCCCCTTGCCCTGCCGCATCCGAAGGAAGGAGATCAGCCACGGGCCGAGCAGCAGGCCGATAATCAGCGCCGTCGCGCTCGCCGCCCCCGCCCTGAAGCTCAAATAGCGGATCAGGTTGAGGACCCCGGGAAAACCGAATTGGTCGGCTAGGAGGTAGAGCATGGCTCGCCCTCCTTGACCCGGTCGACCACCCTTGCAAGGCCGATCGAGTTCGACGCCTTGACGAGCACGGCATCGCCGGGGCGGAGAAGGTCGAGCAGGGCGTCCGCGGCCGCGTCGGCGTCGGTCGCGCGAATCACGGCGACGCGTCCGTCGAGCGCATCCTCGAGCGGCCGCATGTCCTCGCCGACCAGCACCAGCGCATCGACGTGAGCGTCGATCACGGCCGGCGCCAGGCCGGCATGGAGCGCGTCGCTATGCTCGCCCAGCTCGCGCATCGGGCCGAGCACCGCGATCCGGCGGCTGACGCCGGTCTCGGCCCCCAGGCTCTTGAGGGTTGCCGCCATCGACGCGGGATTGGCGTTGTAGCTTTCGTCGATCAGCAGCGCCTCGCCGCCGTCGACCCGCAGCTGGTGGCGCGCTCCGCGCCCCGTGAGCCCCCCGAGGTCGGCAAGCGCGAGGCCGGCGATGCCGACATCGCCGCCGACCGCCTCGACCGCGGCGAGGACGGCCAGCGCGTTGCTCACCCAATGCTCGCCGCGCTGCGAGATGGTGAAGGTCAGGTCGCTGCCCAGCAGCGCCGCGGTGATCAGGCTTCCGCCCTGATCGGCCCTGACCGCGTGCAGCGCATGGACGTCGGCGTCGCCGCTGCCGAAGGTGACGATCTGGTCGGCGGTCCGCCGGGCGGCGCGGACCAGCCGGTCGCGGTGCGGGCTGTCGTTGGGCAGGATCGCGATCCCGTCGGCCTCGAGGCCTTCGAAAATCTCGGCCTTGGCGTCGGCGATCGCCTCTTCCGAGCCGAGGTTCTCGATATGCGCCGGGGCGATCGCGGTGACGATCGCGACATGCGGCCGGACCAGCCGCGCCAGAGCGGCGATCTCACGCGGGTTGTTCATGCCCATTTCCAGCACCGCGAACTCGGCATCGCGCGGCATCCTCGCCAGCGACAGCGGCACGCCGGTATGGTTGTTGTAGCTCTTGACCGAACGATGGACCCTGCCCGGCCGCCAGCGCTCAAGCGCCGCGAACAGCGCTTCCTTGGTGCTGGTCTTGCCGACCGACCCGGTGACTCCGACGATCGTCGCCTTGGCCCGCTCGCGCGCGGCCCGGCCGAGGTCCTGCAAGGCCTTGGCGGTGTCCTCGACCAGCACATGCGGCGCCGCCACCGGTCGCGAGACGATTAGACCGGCGGCGCCAGCGCAGATTGCCTGGTCGACGAATTCATGGCCGTCGTGGACGGTTCCCGGCATGGCGATGAACAGGTCGCCCGCGCCCACCTCGCGGCTGTCGAATGTGACCCCGGTGACCTCGAACGCCGCTGATGCGGTGCCGCCGGTCGCGCGCGCGATCTCCTCCGAAGTCCACAGCACGCTCACGCCGCGCACTCCCGGGCGACCAGCGCATCGTCGAACGGCAGCACCCGATCGCCGACGATTTGCCCGGTCTCGTGGCCCTTGCCGGCGAGCAGGATGATGTCGCCGCTTGCCGCCATCTCCAACGCCCGGGCGATGGCGTCCTTGCGGCCGGCGACTTCGATCGCGCCAGCGGCTCCGGCGAGGATGTCGGCGCGGATCGTTGCCGGGTCCTCGCTGCGCGGATTGTCGTCGGTGACGATGACGACGTCGGACAGGCGGGTCGCTACCTCGCCCATCGGCGCGCGCTTGCCCTGGTCGCGGTCGCCGCCGGCGCCGAACACAGTGATCAGCCTAACCTCGACATGCGGCCGGAGCGCGAGGATCGCGGCTTCGAGCGCGTCGGGCGTGTGGGCATAATCGACATAGACCGGCGCTCCGGCGCGGCTGATCACCGCCCGCTCGAGCCG
>CAMPJH010000171.1 GCA_946886845.1 uncultured Sphingomonas sp.
ATTCGGGAATCGCGCCGAGCACCGTGCAGATGCACCCCAACGACTTGCTGACGCCGCTGTTCGAGGCCGCGACCCAGGCCACCGAGGAGGCGGTCGTCAACGCGATGGTGGCGGCAACGACGATGGAAGGCGCCGATGGCGCGCGCGTCCCGAGGCTTCCGCACGACGGGCTGCGGGCGGCCCTGGCGAAATATAATCGGCTGCAGAAGTAGGAATTTCCCTATTGCATATAGGGAACGAATAGGGAACAAAGGAGCGGCTCGGAGTCGTTCAGATGATCTTTGTTCTCGATCCCCCAATGCTGATTGCCGTCGCCACCTTAATCGGTAGTTTCTCGGCGCTGATTTGGTCCCTGCGAAGGAAGCCGTAAGGCGCGTTATTGCGCTCCGTCGAGCGCCGCCCGCACCGCGAGGCCGAGGTCCTGCTTGCGATAGGGCTTGCTGAGCAGCTGGTCCTTCACAGTCGCCCGATCGCTGGCGGCGAGCTCGGTATAGCCGGAAGTGAAGACCACCCTCAGGCCCGGCCGATCCGCCCGCAATAGCTCGGCGAGCTCATAGCCCGTGATGCCGCCGGGCATGACCACGTCGGTCAGCAGCAGGTCGAACCTGCAGCCGCCGTTCACCGCTTCCAGGGCGCCGCTGCCGCTGTCCGCCTCGATGGTCTCGTAGCCGAGGTCGTGAAGCTGGCGGATCACCGTCCGCCGGACGTTGGGATTGTCCTCGACGACCAGGATCGTCTCGTTGCCGGTCGGCGCGCTGATATCCGGCTCGGCGCGCTTTTCGGCGGACAAGGCTTCGGCGCGCGGCAAATAGAGCTTGACAGTCGTCCCGTGGCCGACCTCGCTGTAGATCTTGATGTGCCCGGCCGACTGCTTGACCCAGCCGAATACCTGGCTGAGGCCGAGGCCGGTGCCCTGGCCGTCTTCCTTGGTCGTGAAGAAGGGCTCGAACGCTCGTTCGACGACCTCCGGCGGCATGCCCGTGCCGGTGTCGCTGACCGCCAGCATCACATATTCGCCGGGCGTCACCTCGACGTGACTGGCGGCATAATCCTCGTCGAGAATCACGTTTCGGGTCTCGATCGTCAGGGTGCCGCCGCCGGGCATCGCATGGCGGGCGTTGATCGCCAAGTTGACGAGCGCGTCGTCGACCTGGCTGGCATCGACGATTGCCGGCCACAGCGCCGGCGCCAGCTCGAGCCGGACGGTGACGTTCTCGCCGAGCCCACGCTCGACCAGCGAGACGATGTCGGGCAGCCGAGCGTTGAGGTCGACCGGCTCGGGATCGAGATGCTGCATCCGGGCAAAGGCCAGCAACCGGCGAACCAGCTCGGCGCCGCGGGCGGACGCGCCGATCACGTCCTCGAGCATCTCATTGGCTTCGGGCTGGTCCGGATAGCGGTGCCTCAGCAGCTCGGAATTGCCGTTGATGATCGCCAGCAGATTGTTGAAGTCGTGCGCGATCCCGCCGGTCAGCCGGCCGACCGCGTCCATGCGTTGCAACTGTCGAAGCTGGTTCTCGCGGGATCGGGCGTCGGTCACGTCGCGGACGATGGCGAGGATCCGGCTGGCCGGCCCGCTGCCGTTGGCGATCGGCACCATCCGGGTTTCGACCGCGCGAACGCCGTTCGGAGTGGTCAGCTTCCGGTCGCTGTAATTGCGCGGCTGGCCGGATTCGGCGACTTCGCGGTTGGCCTGGACGACGCTGGCGGCTTCGTCGGGCGGGAACAGCTCGGCTTCGGTCTTGCCGAGAATATCGCTTCTGTCGCGGCCCAGCAGCCGCTCGCCAGCCGCGTTGATCAGGACATAGCGGAAGCCAGTGCCGTCGGGCTCTTTCAGAAGCACCATGTCGGGCAGGTTCTCGACCACCGCGTCGAGCAGGTCGCGCGCGCGCTTGACCTCGGCGGTGCGCTCCTGGACCCGGTCCTCGAGCTCCAGATTGAGCGCCCGCAGCTCATCCTCGAGGCGGCGCCGCATTTGCAGCTCGCGGCCGCGCAGGCCGAACAGCCAGGCGATTAGCGCGAGGCACAGGACCACGCCCGCGGCCAGAGCGATGCTCGTCAGCCAGGCATGCTGCTCGACCTCGGCGCGTTCGCGACGGTAAATCTCCGATTGGCCGGCGATAATGGTCGCGCTGTCCCGCTTAAGCCGGTCCATCACGTCGCTGCCCGCGTCCATCGACCGGCCGAGGGCGGCCGGCGAGCCGCGATCGGCGATGACCTGGCGAGACAGGTCGATCCTGCGGTCGGCAAGCGCGAATAGCCGGTCGAGCCGCTGCCGAAGCCTCGGGCCAGCCGGTGCGCCGTCAAGGCGTGACCGGGTCGCCCGCGCTTCCCGGACGGCGTTCGAATGGGCTTGCAAGTGGCGCTCGTCGCCAGCGGCGGCATAGCCGCGAGCGGTGCTCTCGACATCCTTCAGTTCGGACAGGAATCGGTTGGTTTCCGTCAGTATGAGCTCGGTCTGCTCGACCTTCTGGCTGGCGGCGATCAACCGCTGAGTCGCGTAGAAAGCGAGCAGGCTGACCAGGATCATGATCAGGAAGGCGAGGGCGAGTATGGTCTTTTGCCGGGCCAGCGAAGGCGCGCCGGCGGTCGGCGCCACCGGCCCGGCGCTGGTTCGCTTAAGCATCGAGCTGCTCGAGGACGGACAGCAGCTCGCCGCGGCCGAACGGCTTTTGCATGAAGTCCGTCACTCCGGCCTTCAGCGCCAGCACCGTCAGGTCGCCGGAGCCGCTCATCATGATGACCGGAAGCCCGACCGCCCGGTCCCTCAGCGCTTTCTGGACCGCGAAGCCATCCGGCTCAGGCATGTTGATGTCGAGCAGGATCGAGCCTTGGTTGAGGGTGTCGGCTGCGTCGAGAAGATCGCTGCCCGACGCATATTGCCTGACCGCATAGCCACCGGATTCGAGCAGGCGAGTGAGCATCGTCCGAACGACGGGGTCGTCTTCGACAAGATGGACGAGCTGCCCCACGGCCGCGCTCTCCTGAACTCCCATGCCCTGCCGCCGATCGCGGTTAGGCGCTGGCTACCGAGCCGCCGTTAATAGACGTTAATCCGCCGGACCGCGCATCGGGACTGCGCCGAATTGGAGAT
>CAMPJH010000172.1 GCA_946886845.1 uncultured Sphingomonas sp.
CTATCATGACGTCGCGCTGCACTGGGCGGTCGCGGCGATGATCCTGGTGCTGGCCTGGGCCGCGTGGCGGCCGGACTGGCTGCTGGCGTCGTTCGATCGGATTTTCGGCGGCTGGCGGCCGGAGCCGACGCTCGGCCAACTGCTGACCTTCCTGATGGTGCTGGCGGTGCTGAAGTTCACCGCCGTGCTGCTGATCCTCAAATGGATGCCGCTGCGGCTGGCGCTGACCCCGAGCGCGACCAAGGCCAGGCGGGTTCGCCGGCGGGCGATCGCGCTGTTCAAGGCCGCCGCCGAACGTCGCACCGAAGATCGAACCGGGATCCTGATCTATCTGTCGCTGCGCGAGCGTCGCGCCGAAATCGTCGCCGACGCGGCGATTACCAGCGTCACCAGCCCGGAAACCTGGGGCGAGGCGATGGCGGCGCTGCTCGCCGATGTCCGCGACGGCCGGCCGGCCGACGGCATTTGCGCCGCGGTCCAGAGTATCGGCTTCGTGCTGGCCGAGCATTTCCCAAAGACCGGCGGCAACCCCAATGAGATCCCCGACAAGCTGATCGAGCTATGAGCCTCGACCAGGACGCGCCGCTCGAGACGATGTGGCGAGGCAAATATATCGCCGTGTTGAAGCGCGGCCGCTGGGAATATGTCTCGCGCACCGACGATACCAAGGCGGTGGTTATCATCGCCGAGCATGACGGGAAGCTGATCCTGATCGAGCAGTACCGGGTTCCGGTCGGCGGGCGCTGCGTCGAGCTTCCTGCCGGCCTGGTCGGCGACGAGGACCGCAACGCGACCGTCGAGGAGACCGCGATCAAGGAGCTGGAGGAGGAAACCGGCTTCACCGCCGAGCGGATCGAAATCCTCGGCGACTTCTACAGCTCGCCGGGCATGGTCGCCGAGAGCTTCACCCTGGTCCGCGCCCACGGAGTCCGCAAGGTCGGCGAGGGCGGCGGCACCGAGCATGAGGACATCGAAGTCCACCTCATGGCGCGCTCCGAAATCCCCGATTTCGTTGCCAGCCGCCGCCGTGAAGGCGTAGCCGTGGACGTCAAGCTGCTGCTTTTCATGAATTTTTGAATCATCGTGTCACGCCCTGTTCAGTTCGGGGGTGATATTGTCCGTTTGTCGAACGCGGGGTTGCGCCAGGCGTTTGCCGCCGCATAAGCGGCTGCATTCTGAAATTCACGGGAGTGGGGAGTTTCGATGAAGGGTTTGATGCTGGCCGGGACGGCCATTGCCGCGCTTGGCGCCACCACCGCTTTCGCCCAGAAGCCGGCTCCGGCCGCCGCGGCGACACAGGCGCCAGCCGCTGTGCCTGACAACATCCTGCTTCAAGATTGGACTGGCCCGTACGACGGTGTTCCGGCGTTCGACAAGGTCACTCCGGCGCAGTTCCCGGCCGCGCTGCAGTTCGCGATCGACGAGCAGAAGGCCGAAGTCCTCGCCATTGCCGACAATCCCCAGGCGCCGACCTTCGCCAACACCGTCGAGGCGCTCGAGAGGACCGGCCAGCGGCTCGACCGCGTGCTGTCCGTGTTCGGGGTGATGACCAGCAACATGGCGACGCCCGAATATCAGGCGCTCGACAAGGAATGGTCGCCGAAGCTGTCGGCGGCTTACGACGAGATCATCCTCAACCCCAAGCTCTTCCAGCGGGTGAAGACGCTGCACGACACCAAGGCCTCGCTCGGCCTCGACGCCAAGCAGGACCGGCTGCTGACCCGGCTCTACGACAGCTTCGTCCGCCGCGGCGCCAATCTGAACGCCGAGCAGAAGGTGCAGCTGTCGGCGATGAACCAGCAGCTCGCCGAGCTATTCGCGACCTTCTCCGAGCGCGTCCTCGCCGACGAGAGCACCTACATCATCGCTACCGAAGCCGAGCTTAAGGGCGTGCCAGCGGACATGAAGGCGGCCTATGCCTCCGCCGCCAAGGCGCAGGGCAAGCCGGTCGGCAGCTTCGCGATCAAGAACACCCGCTCGGCGGTCGATCCGCTGCTGACCTTCGCCGACAACCGCGCGCTTCGCGAGAAGGTGTACAAGGCGTTCGTCAACCGCGGCGACAATGGCGGCGCCAGCGACACCAACGAGCTGATCGCCAAGATCGTCAAGCTTCGCGCCGACCGCGCCAAGCTGCTCGGCTTCAAGACCCACGCCGAATGGCGGATGCAGGACACGATGGCCAAGTCGCCCGACCGTGCGTCGGACCTGATGATGCGGGTCTGGCCGGCGGCGGTGGCGCGCGTGAAAGAGGAGGTCGCCGACCAGCAGGCGCTGGCCGAAAAGCTCGGCGACAAGATCACGATCGAGCCGTGGGACTATCGCTACTACCAGGAGAAGGTGCGCAAGGAGCGCTACGATCTCAGCCAGGAAGAGATCAAGCCGTACTTCGCGCTCGATAACATCATCAACGCCTCCTACTGGGCGGCGGGCGAGCTCTACGGTCTCGACTTCAAGGAGATCACCGGCACCGTCCCGGTCTGGAAGGACGACATTCGAGTCTATTCAGTCACCGACCGCAAGACCGGCAAGCAGGTCGGCGTCTTCTACCGCGACGATTATGCCGCCGAGGGCAAGCGTTCCGGCGCCTGGATGACGACCTATCGAAGCCGCGCCGGCCTGCTCGGCGACGACATCGTCCTGGCCTCGAATAACAACAATTTCGTCAAGCCGGGGCCGGGCGAGCCGGTGCTGATCAGCCTCGACGATGCCGAGACCCTGTTCCACGAGTTCGGCCACGCGATCCATTATTTCCTGGTCGACGTCTATTATCCGAGCTTCGGCGGAGCGCAGCGCGACTTCGTCGAATATCCGAGCCAGGTGAACGAGAATTGGCTGCTGACGCCGGAGGTGCTCAACCGCTTCGCCAAGCATCACGAGACCGGCCAGCCGATGCCGCAGGCGCTGGTCGACAAGATCCAGAAGGCGCAGACTTTCAACCAGGGATTCGCGACGGTCGAATATCTGTCGTCGGCGATCGTCGACATGAAGCTTCACGAGGA
>CAMPJH010000173.1 GCA_946886845.1 uncultured Sphingomonas sp.
CGCGTCTGGTGCGACGGCGCCGGCGACATCCGCGGCGGCGAGAACTACCGCCCGGCTGCGCTCGGCCATCCACGCGTCTGGCTGGAGATCGACGAGAAGGGCTACGCCGATTGCGGTTATTGCGACCGCCGCTTCGTCTTGAAGGGCGGCGCGGCCGAGCGTTCGATCCATGAGGTCGAACCGGGCGACCTGCCAGCGGGGCCGCGGCCGAGCCAACCGTGACCGGCCCCGGTCAGCGCCGGTTAACGCTGCCCGAGGCACGATAAGGCGAGGAGAACTGCGATGAAACTCATCACTTCGATCCTGGCCGGCGCCGCGCTGGCGCTGGGAGCCGGCGCGGCGACCGCCGGCGATGCAGTTGAAAAGGGCGAGGCGCGCCTCGCCAAGATGCTCGAAGGTCGCGTGGCCGGCGAGCCGGTGCGCTGCATCACGACGTTCCGCAGCAACACGCCGGAGATCATCGACCGGGTTGCGCTGGTCCACCGCGAGGGCAAGACGATCTACGTCGGCCGCCCGGTCCGGCCGCGCTCGCTCGACAGCCGCGACATCCTGCTGATCGAACGTTTCAGCTCGAGCCAGCTCTGCGGCGGCGACCATATGCGGATGATCGACCGGACCGGCGGCTACACCACCGGTCTCGTGTGGGTGAAGGAATTCGTGCCTTACACCAAGGCGGGCTGACGGCTTGACCGCCGCCCGGCGTGCCTGGGCGGCGGACCTGCTGCACTTCTGGTTCCACGAGCTCGGCCCGGCCGACTGGTTCGGCGCCAGCCCTCAAGTCGATGCCGAGCTTCGGCGGCGCTACGCCCGCTGGCTCGTTGCGTTGCACCGGCGCCCGGCACGCGAGTTCGTCACCGATCCGCCAACGGCGCGCGCGGCGGTGCTGCTGTTCGACCAGGTTCCGCGCAACATCCATCGCGGCAGCGCGGTTGCGTTCGTTACAGATCCGCTGGCCCGGGCGATTGCCAAAGCGGCGTTGCGCCGTGGCTGGGACCGCGGTCTCGAGCTGTCCGGGCGTCAATTCCTCGCCATGCCGCTGATGCACAGCGAAGCGATCGCCGACCAGCGCGCCAGCGTTGCATACTTCCGCGCGCTCGGGAGTGCGGAGATCCTCGCCTTCGCACGGTCGCATCAGCGGATGATCGCCCGCTTCGGCCGCTTTCCCCATCGCAACGAGGTGCTCGGGCGAGCGGCCACAGATGCCGAACGCGCCGCGGTGGCGGCGGGCTTCGCCTGGTGAGCTAAGGGCGACTACGCGGTTCGCAGCGCCTGCCGGCCGAGCTACAATCGCAAGAGCGTGGCTGACCCCGGCGCCCGCTGCGGCTGATTGGTTAATTTGCAATTTGGTATCTTTCCAGACCAACCGTTTGGAATGAGGCGTATTTTTGACGGAACGACTGGCCGCCCGAAGTGTTCGGGTAATCTTGAGAAAATTGCTGTCCTAGGGAGAATCGTATGAAGATCGCCAAGTCTGCCGTCGCGTCGCTCGTGGCCGCCGGCCTCGTCGCCGCTCCGGTCGCGGCACAGGCCGCTCCGGTCCGCGCCTCGTCGACCGTTTCGGAGAGTGAAGAACTCGCCGGCGGCTCAGCACTTCTCTATCTCGCCGTGCTCGCCGCTGCGGCCTTTCTGATCTTGGTCGTCGCCGACGAGGAAAGCTTCGACGACGTCGACGACCTGCCGGCGAGCCCTTAGAACTTCGTCCGGAGTTTTGGATGTCAAAGGGCCGCGATTTCGCGGCTCTTTTTCACGACCTCGTCAGTTGCGCGACCGGCCATCGGAATCGCCGCCCATTTTGAGCCGCTAAGTGGCGGGTTCGCACAGGCGCGATTTTGTATTTGCGATACGAACTGTTTGCAGTAGTTGGTGTTTCGGGCGGAGGGAATGGCCGCCGGAAGTGTTCAGGCACTCATGAAAGCAATACTGTCCTAGGGAGAATCGTATGAAGATCGCCAAGTCTGCCGTCGCGTCGCTCGTGGCTGTCGGCGTGATCGCCGCCCCGGTGGCGGCACAGGCCGCGCCGGTCCGGGCTCCGTCGCAGGTGTCCGAGTCCGAAGAAATCGCGGGCGCTTCGTTCGTCCTCTATCTCGCCATTGCGGCTGCTGCTGCGGCGCTCCTCGTCTTCGTCGTGCTTGACGACGATGACGATGCCGACGACCTGCCGACGAGCCCCTAGGCTCTTCAGCTACCCGTTTGCTTGTCAAAGGGCCGCGATTTCGCGGCCCTTTTTCATGCTTTCCTCAAGCGCGCGACCAGCTGTTGCAGGCCCCGGCCTGCGCGCCCTGCCTGGCGCAGACTTGCGCCATCTGCGCGCGCAAGTCCTCGAGCACCGTGCTGCCGCCGTGGTTCGCCGCCCATTCGGCGACCTTCTTGCCCCAGGCATCGATCTTGACCCGCGTGCGCTGGTAATAGTCCTGCGTCTTGCCCAGCTCGGCGAGCACGGCCTCGGCGGCCTTCTCGACGCCCGCCTTGTCCTCAGGCGCCAGCCTCATCACGTAGTTGGAGTAGGAAATCGCCCATTGCACGCGTGTCGCCGGGCCCTGTGAAGCCTCGTAAGCCTTGCGCGCCCAGTCGATCGCCTCGGCCTTCTTTCCTTCGGCTTCGGCGAAGTCCGCCAGGCTGCTCATGTAGTAGTACGGCTGGTCCGATCGCTCGAGCTCGGCCAGCAGGAGCTTGCGGCCCGCGGCGAGGTCACCGGCGTCCTTGAGCAGGTAGGCGGCATCGTCGATCACCGATTGGCGCGTGATCTTGTCCTTGGCCTGGGCATCGGCCCAGCGTGCTCGTTCGCGCACCTTGGCCAGCACCTCGGGCGTCACCCCGCCATCGGCCTTGGCGAGGGTGATGTCGATGTTGAGGGCATCGACCCGTTCGGTCATCGACAGGCGCTCGTCGGCGAAAATGGCGTCGCCGGCTTCGACCAGCGCCTCGGACAGTTGCGCCCGTTCCGCGCCTTCCGGAAGCGCGGCGAC
>CAMPJH010000174.1 GCA_946886845.1 uncultured Sphingomonas sp.
ACAGGGCCTGGGCGATCGCCGCCTTCACCGTCGAGCGCTGGAACGGCTTGGTGATCAGGAAGGTCGGCTCCGGCCGGGTGCCGGTCAGCAGCCGCTCGGGGAAGGCGGTGATGAAGATCACCGGCACCGAAAATTCGGCGAGAATGTCGCGGACCGCGTCGATGCCGCTCGAATCGTCGGCCAGCTGGATGTCGGCGAGGACCAGTCCCGGCGGGCTCTGGCGCGCCATCGCCACCGCCTCGTCGCGAGTGACCGAGACTCCGGTGACGTTGTGGCCGAGATCGCGGACGATGGTCTCGATATCCATGGCGATGATCGGTTCGTCCTCGATGATCAGGACGTCGGTCAGGGTCTGGCGCTCGATCTCCGAGAGCGCCTCGGCAACCAGCGAATCGATGTCCCCCGGGGTCGCACCGATCAAATAGGCCGCATCCTCCGACGAAAAGCCCTCGAGCGAGGTCAGCAGCAGCGCCTGGCGCGACAGCGGGGTGATTTTCGACAAGCGCGCCTGGGCGATGCCTTCGGCGCCGGAAATGTCCTTCGACGGCTCCTCGCCTTCCTCGACGTTGGCGGTCGACCAGATGGCGTGGAACGTCTTGTAGAGCCCGAGCCGCGGGTCGACGTCGCGCGGAAACTCGTCGGGCTTGGCGACGATCGCCTCGAGCGTCGCGCGAACGAACGCATCGCCGTGGGCCTGGCTGCCGGTGAGAGCGCGCGCGTAGCGGCGCAGGAAAGGCAGATGTGGCGCAAGTTCCTGTCCAAGCGACATCAGATGTGGATCTCCTAAATTCAGCGGCGTTCGCCTTTTGGGCAGCCACCGGGTTTGTTGCAACCCTGGAAGGACCGTGTGTGGCTGCGGCGCGATACCCCCATAGAGAATGGTCTCCAGGCTGGAACAAAGCATCGGCCATTTGGTTTCCGCCCCTGTGGCGGGGCTCTCCAGTCTGGTCGTTTGACGAGATGGGAGCGTCAAAGTTAGGGCAATAGGTGGCGCCTTCCTACGGACGTTGATAACCGTTGCGCGTCGTATTTCTTGCTTGTCGCACTGCGGCGCCCGCACCCGCGCAAGGGGGACGAAGGTTGAATGACAGGAAAGCGGGCGAGGCGAGCGCCCCTCGAAGAAAAAAAGGGAAGAAGGCTGCGCCCGCTCCGACGACCACGAAGAAGCGTTCCCAGCGCACCGGTGACATCGGCCGGGCGCTGAGGTCCGTCTATGACGAAACGCTCCGCGAAGACGTTCCAGACGATTTCCGCGACCTGCTGGGCAAGCTCCGCTGAGCGGTTGCTGCTAGCTCCAGACTGACCGATGGCCTCTCCCGCCGAGCGCTTTGCAAGACTGTCGACCCCGACCAAGCTGCTGCTGATCCTGACAGCGGCGCTGCTTCCGATCGGGTTCGGCCTCGTTTGGGTGGCCTATGACGGGATCGATCAGGCCAATCGGACCCTCAGGGCCCAGTCGGACGACCAGGCGCGCATTGCCGCACGATCGATCGAAAGCCTGATCGCCCGCAACGTGCTGGCGCTTCGAATCGCCGCCAATGGCCGGATGGACAGGCCCGACCCATGCGCTCTCGTCAGGCGGTCGCTGTCCATCGCTCCCGCGGTCGCCCAGCGGTTCCGATTGGGAGCGCCCGACGGATCAGAAATCTGCACTGTCGGCGAACTCGGCGATATTGGACCGCTTCGCCCGGTAGCGCCCGGCGACATCCAGCTTTGGGTAGCGCCTGACGAGGAATCGCTGGTCGTCCGACTCGGCGTGATCGGCGGCGGCGCCACCACCGTCATTACAGCCGACGAGATTCGCTCCGCCGCCCTCGAAGGAGCCAAGGGAATCAACGGCCTGGTCATCCGCGACGGCCGCCGCGAAATCGACATCATGGCGTCGGAGCGGCCGCTCGCTCCCGACCAGCAACGCTCGATCACCCGTTGGCCGATCGGCAATGGGCGGCTGTTCGTCGATGTCGAGGGGCGCGTTCCGGCGATCACGACGCTCGACCAGATCGTCATCCTGTTGCCGGTGGCGATGTGGTTCATCGCCGCGCTGATGACCTGGTGGCTGGTTGCCGCGCTTCTCATCCGCCCGCTTCGCCGGCTGCAGCGGGCGGTGTCGCGTTACGAGCCGGGCGAGCCGGCGCTGGAGCTGCCGAGCAAGCTTGGCCCGGCGACCGAGATCCAGGAGCTGCGCGATGCCTTCGCCCGGGCGGTGACCCGAGTCCAGGAATCCGAGCTCCACCTGACCGAAGCGCTTGAAGGCCAGCGCAAGCTCGTCCGCGAGGTCCACCACCGGGTGAAGAACAACCTTCAGGTGATCGCCTCGCTGCTCAATATCCATGGGCGAACTGCCGAGAATGCCGCGGCCAGCGCGGCCTACGGAGCGATCGGGCGGCGGGTCGCGGCGCTCGCGGTGGTCCACCGCTATCATTATGCCGAGATGGAGGAGAACCGCGGCATCTCGCTCAGGCCGCTGATCGCCGAGCTGTCCGCCGAGCTTCGCGCCGGAGCGCCGGATTCGGCGCGCGGGCTGGTGATCGATCTCGACGTCGAATCGCTACACACCACCCAGGACGTCGCGGTCTCGGTCGCGTTTCTGATTACCGAGCTGGTAGAGTTCGCAATGCTTCACCGGCCCGACCAGCCGGTCGAGATCACGATCAGGCGCACCAGCGAGCTGACCGCGCGCCTGACGCTCGCCAGCCCGGTGCTCGTCCCCGATTCCGACGGCGATCGAGAAAAGGCCCAGTTCGAGCGCATTATCGGCGGGCTGGCGAAGCAGCTGCGGTCATCGCTCGACCGCAAGCTCGGCCGTTACAGCGTTGACTTGCCGGTTTTCCCCTGAAGATGCGGAGGTTGTTTCGGGAGCGGCGAAAAAAAATTCATAAGCCCCGGAACTACCGCAAAAGAAGGGGCGTTATGCCGTCTGGATAGTGACCTTTTGCCCCCCCGCTCTCGCTATCCGCTTAAATG
>CAMPJH010000175.1 GCA_946886845.1 uncultured Sphingomonas sp.
CGATTTCAAGGGTCTCGACGCGAAAGGCAAAATCCTCGTCGTGCTGGTCAACGACCCCGATTTCGAAGGGGGTGAAGGCGATTTCGGCGGCAAGGCGATGACCTATTACGGCCGCTGGACCTACAAATTTGAGGAAGGCGCGCGCCAGGGCGCAACCGGCGTGCTGGTGATCCACGAGACCGAGCCCGCCAGCTATGGCTGGGCGACGGTCAAGAACAGCAATACCAACGCCATGTTCGACATCGTCAGGGCCAATCCCGCCGAAACTCATCCGCTGCTCGAAGGCTGGATCCAGCGCGACCTGGCGGCGCAGATGTTCGCCGCTTCAGGTACCAGCTTCGAGGCGATGAAAGCGGCGGCAAAGCGCAAGGACTTCCGGCCGGTCCCGCTCAAGGCCAGCCTCGACGTGCAGGGCAATGCGACCACCGAAATCATCACCTCGCAGAACGTCGTCGGCATCCTGCCCGGCTCGGCGCGACCCGACGAAACGGTGATCTACACCGCTCACTGGGATCATCTCGGGATCGGCGAGCCCGACGCAAACGGCGACCGTATCTACAACGGCGCGATCGACAACGGCACCGGGCTCTCACACGTCATCGAGCAGGCCCGCGCCTTCGCCGCCGGGCCACGGCCGCAGCGGTCGGTCGTCTTCCTCGCCGTTACCGCCGAGGAGAAAGGCCTGCTCGGCAGCGAATATTATGCCGCCAACCCGCTCTACCCAGCCGCCAAGACAGCCGGCGTGATCAACACCGACGTGATGGGCGTATTGGGTCCGGCGCGCGACTTCACCATCCGCGGCAATCAGAAGTTCGGCCTGCTCGACATTCTGGTCGAGGAAGGCGCCAGGCGCGGCCGCCGCTACACGCCCGATCCCCGGCCGGAGGCGGGTGGCTTCTTCCGTTCCGACCATTTCACGCTGGCCAAGGTCGGCATTCCGGCGATGAGCTTCGGACCCGGGCAGGACCTGGTCAACGGCGGCGTCGCTCGCGCCCAGGCCTGGCAGGCCAATTACACGGCCAAAATGTATCACCAGCCCGACGACGAATATTCGCCCGACTGGGACTTCAGCGGGATGGTCGAGGACGCCGAGCTGCTGCACGCGGTCGGCCTGCGGCTGGCCAACAGCAGTGAGTGGCCAAACTGGAGCGCCGACAGCGAATTCCGCGCCGCCCGCGATCGCACGGCCGCGGAGCGCGGCGTCGCCGTTGAACCGGCTCCTGCCCAACCGCCGAAAAAGGGTGAGCGCGGTTGAGCGAAACGCTCGAGCCCGCGCTTCCGGATCATTTGGACGCGCAGGCCGAGCGCTTGATGCGCGCCATCTGCGACAGGGAATTGACGGTCGCGACCGCCGAAAGCTGCACCGGCGGGATGCTGGCCGCGCTGCTGACCGATATCGAAGGCTGTGGCCACGGGTTCGACCGCGGCTTCGTCACTTATTCCAAGCAGGCGAAGGCCGAGGTGCTCGGGGTCGAGCGTGAATTGATCGAGCAGAACGAAGCGGTTTCCGAGGCTGTCGCCCGGGCGATGGCCGAGGGCGCGCTGGAGCGCTCGACCGCCGACATCGCGCTGGGAGTGACCGGCTTCGCCGGGCCGGCCGGGAAGGGTTGCGAGGAAGGGTTGGTCCATATGGCGGCCGCCGTTCGCGGCGGACCGACCCGCCACCGGGTCGAGCATTTCGGGGCGGCCGGCCGCGGACCCGTGCGGATCATGGCGCTGCGCGCTATGCTCGAAATGCTGGAGCAGGCGCTCCAGGACAGATAGTTCTCGGCAGCTGCCTCGATGGGAGAAGGGAAATGGCCGACCTCGTCTTCTACACCAATCCCCAGTCGCGCGGGCGAATCGTCCGCTGGATGCTCGAGGAGGTCGGGGCCGATTATGACACCGAGATCGTCAGCTACGACCGGATGAAGGACAGCGACTATCTGGCGGTCAATCCGATGGGCAAGGTGCCGGCGATCCGGCATCGCGGCCACGTCGTCACCGAATGCGCGGCGATTTGCGCGTATCTTGCCGACGTTTTCCCGCAGGCGGGCCTCGCTCCGCGCGACGACGAAAAGGCCGATTATTACCGTTGGCTGTTCTACACCGCCGGCCCCGTCGAGCAGGCGGTCACCAACCATTATGCGGGATGGGACCCTGCGCCCGAGCAGGGCCGGATGTTCGGCTATGGCAGCTATGACAAGGTCGTCGCCGTCCTCGACGAGCTGTTCACGCTGCGCGATTTCGTCTGCGGCGACCGGTTCACCGCCGCCGACGTCTATGTCGGCTCGGCGATCATGTGGGGGACCATGTTCGGCACCCTGCCGAAGCTCGACAGCTTCGCCGGCTATGGCCAGCGGCTGCAGGCGCGAGAAGCCATGCAGCGCGCCCACCAGCTCGACGAGGACGCGCAAGCGCAAATCCAGGCCGCGCAGCCGCAGCCGGCATAAGCACCGTGGACAAGGACCTCCGCCAGCAAGCGATCGCGCTTTACGACCGTTTCACTCACGAGGGGATGGAGCGCCGGACCTTCATGTCGCGGATGGTGGCGCTGGCCGGAAGCGTCGCCGCCGCCGAAGCGCTGATCGGCTCGATCGCCGCCTCGCCCGCCGTGGCCGCCATCGTCCCGGCCAATGACCCACGGCTGACCACCCGGACGCAGGACCTGGTCGGCGGCTATAAAGCCTATGTCGCCGAGCCGCGCACCCGCTCGCTAAAGGCGACGGTGATGGTCATTCACGAGAACCGCGGCCTCAACGACCACACGCGCGACGTCGCCCGGCGCGTCGCGCTGGCCGGCTACCGCGCAGTCGCGGTGGATTTCCTTTCGCCCGTCGGCGGCACGCCCGCCAACGAGGACGCCGCGCGCGACGCGATCGGCAAGCTCGACCTCGGCAAGAGCGTCAATGATGCCGTCGCCATGCTCGACGAGCTCGCCAAATCGAGCCGCGGCGGCAAGGTCGGGGCGGTCGGC
>CAMPJH010000176.1 GCA_946886845.1 uncultured Sphingomonas sp.
AAGCTCTCCGGAACCGCCGTTCTGAGTTGGAAGCCCACTCCCGAGCTGTTGACCTACGCGAGCTACTCGCGCGGCTATAAGGCGGGCGGTTTCAACCTCGACCGAGCGGCGCTGCTTCGCGCCGGCGGAAGTGGCGCGATCCTGCCCCAAACCAACCTCGATGCCTTGAAGTTCAAGCCCGAGACCAACGATGCGTTCGAGCTCGGCGCCAAGTACAATGGCCGCGGCTTCGACATCAACGTCGCCGTGTTCCACCAGCTGTTCAAGAACTTCCAGCTGAACACGTTCAACGGACTCAATTTCATTGTCGAGAACATCAACAGCTGCAAGGACGATCTGGCAGCCGCCGACACCGACAACGATCCCGCGACCGGCGCCTGCACCGGCGGCACTCGGGCCGGCGTTCGCAGCCAGGGTATCGAGATCGAAGCCTTCACCCGGCCGATGCGGTACCTCGATATCAATGCCGGAATCGTCTATTCCGACACCAAGTATCGCGACAATCTGGTTGGCGCTGACGGCAAGGCCTTGACCAATGCGCTGTTCCAGCTCCCCGGCCGGCGGGTCTCCAACTCCAACCTGTGGACCATGACCGGAGCGGTCGCCTGGACCCCGCCGATCGGTGGAACTGGCCTCAGCGGCCTGGTCTATGCCGACGCTCGCCACATGAGCGGGTTCAACACCGGCTCGGACCTCGACCTCGAAAAGCACCAGGACGCCTTCACCGTCGTCAATGCCCGGGTCGGCGTGCGTGGACCCAACAACAGCTGGTCGATCGAGTTGTGGGCGCAGAACCTGTTCGACCAGGACTTCACCCAGGTCGCGTTCGACGCCCCGCTGCAAGGGTCGGGAACCGAGCGCGGCGTCCTGCAAGGCTTCTATCCGCGAGCGACTCAATTGTTCGGAGCGTTCATCGGCGAGCCGCGGACCTTCGGCGTGACATTCCGCGCCAACTTCTCGCCGCGCCCGGCGCCGGTGCCTGTTGTAGCGCCGCCTCCGCCGCCGCCGCCGCCGGCTCCGGCGACGCAGACCTGCCCGGACGGGACGGTGATCCTGGCGACCGACATGTGCCCGGCTCCGCCACCGCCACCGCCACCGCCGCCACCGGCGCCCGAGCGCGGAAACTAATCGCTGACAGCGGGAAGGGCCTCGCCGGAAACGGCGGGGCCTTTCCTATTGGAGCAGCGGTTCCGCCAGGGCCGCGAGATCGAGCTCCGGTCGAGCGCCGTAATGCTGGATGACCTCGGCCGCGCAGATTGCGCCGAGGCGCAGCGAATCCTCGAGCGAACGACCACGCGCCTGCCCGGCCAGAAAGCCGGCGGCAAACAGGTCGCCCGCGCCGGTGGTGTCGACCAGCCGCTCGATCGGCTCGGCGTTCACTTCGGCGCCCTCACCTCCCGAACAGGCAATCGCGCCCTTTTCGCTGCGGGTGACGACCAGCGTCGGCAGCTTTGGCGCGAATTCGGAGATTGCGCTTTCGAGGTCGGTTGCCTGCGCGAGATGCAGAATCTCGACCTCGTTGGCGAACAGGATGTCGATCTTGCCTTCGTCGATCAGGCGCAGGAAATCGGATCGGTGACGCTCGACGACGAACGCATCGGATAAAGTGAAGGCGACTTTCGTGCCGGCGGCGCGGGCGATCTTTATCGCCGATTCCATCGCCGCGCGCGGACCCTCAGGGTCCCACAAATAGCCTTCGAGATAGACGATCCGCGATGCCGCGACCCGCTCCCTGGTCACCGACGCGCTGTCGAGCTGTTGGGCGGCACCGAGGAAGGTGCTCATGGTTCGCTGCGCGTCGGGCGTGACGACAATCAGGCACGTCGCCGTCGGCCCGCAATCGCCGCGCGGAGGCGTGTCGAACGCGACTCCCAGCGAGCGGATGTCATGGGCAAAGATTTCCCCGAGCTCATCGTCGCCAAGCTGGCCGATGAAACCGGTGGCCAAGCCCAGCGCGGCCAGCCCGGCGACGGTGTTGGCCGCCGATCCACCGCTCAGCTCGCGGCCCGGGCCCATGTCGTCATAGAGGGCTTTGGCCGCGGCGGCGTCGATCAGCCGCATCGCGCCCTTGGTCATTCCGTGACGCTCGAGGAAAGCATCATCGGCGTCGGCGATGACGTCGACAATGGCATTGCCGATCGCCAGCACGTCGAGAGGTTTTTCGGTCATTCCGCCGCCTAGCTGGCGTCCGCCCGGCTAGCAACTTGCGCGGGCGCGGCTCACCGGCCATGCAATCGGCATGCGCCGCATTACCGTCCTTGCCACATCGCTCCTGCTAGCCGCCTGCGCCACCGCTCCGAAGCCGGCGCAGGTACCAGTCCAGCCGGCGCAGGCCCCGCAGCTGCGCAGCGCGATCGTCGGGCTGACCGCGGCCGAGCTGGTGCAAAGGTTCGGGACTCCCGCGCTGCAAATCCGCGAAGGCGAAAGCCTGAAGCTCCAGTTCCGCAACGGCCAGTGCGTTCTCGACGCTTATCTGTACCCAACCGGCCAGGCGCCGCACCGGGTCACCCACGTCGATGCGCGGACCCGGGCGCTGGGGGCGATCGATCAAACGTTCTGCATCCGCTCGTTCGAAGCGCCCTGAAGCTCGCCCAGCGCCCATTGGGCGGCTTCGGCGATGACCGGATCCGGATCGGAGACGTGGCGGCGCACCGCCTTGATCAATCCGGGATCACCGCTGTTGCCGGCGGCGATCAGGCAGTTGCGGATCATTCGGCCAACGCCGATCCGCTTGATCGGGGAGCCGGCGAACATCTGCCGGAAAGCTGCGTCGTCGAGGGCCAGCAGGTCGGCCAGTCTCGGAGCCTTCAGCTCGTCGCGGGGTAAAAACGCGCGATTGGCGGATGCGGCCTGGGCGAAGCGGTTCCACGGGCAGACCGCGAGGCAGTCGTCGCAGCCGTAGATGCGGTTGCCGATCGCGCGGCGGAATTGGTTCGGGATCG
>CAMPJH010000177.1 GCA_946886845.1 uncultured Sphingomonas sp.
GCGTCAGATAGGCCGGGATCTGGGCTCCGTCGGGCGTCGGGATCGTGACCGCCTTCATCGTGGCGAGTTGCCGACCCTCGAGCTGTGGCCGTTCCAGCATCGCCTCGTTCAGCGTCTTCTTGTCGCGGTCGAACAAATAGAACCGGCCCGGGTCGTTGTCGCTTCCGGCGAAGATCAAAAGCTTGCGTCCGTCCGCCGTCGAGTCGACGAAATTGATCAGCGGCAGATTCGGCATCGCCTTCGATAGCGACTGGGCGAGCGCTTTGAATTCAGGATCGAAATAGTCGACCTTGTTAGTCTCATCCGAATAGGAATAGCCGATGACCCGCTGCCCGTCGCCGATCCGCTCGACGCCGTCGATATCGACGCGAGGATTCTGCGCGATCAGCTTCTCCGCCAGGCTTCCGTCCAGCTTGATCGTATAGAGCGCCCGGCGGCCGTCCTTCTTTTTCAATGCATAGAGAGCATTGATCTCGGCATCGATCGCCAGCGGATCGAGCTGGTCTTCGAAGTCGGCATAGCCGACCAGCTCCTTCCATTCGCGCGAGTCGGCCGTCCGATAGAAGTACTTGACCCGCCCGGTGAGGCTCGATCCGTTGCTCGACGTTTCGACCGTGCTCATCAGGCGAACGTTGCCGCGACCGTCGGTCATGTATCCCGAGGCCGAGTCCCGCGGCAGCTCGATCGAACGCGGCTGAAGTGTCCTCGCATCCACCAGGTCCACGCCCAGACCCTCTTTCTTGCGAGCGAGGCGGCTCTGAACCGCGAACGAGCCGCTTTCGGGAACATAGGCGCGCTGCATGAGGATCTTGCCGTCCTTGCCGCCATTCCAGTCAAGGACCGACGCGTCGAACTGGCGCTGCCCCCAATCGTAGATGCTTTCGCGCTGGCCAAGCAGCTTCCCGTCCGTGCCGTCGACGTTCATCGAAAGAAGGCGGGAGAAACCGATGATCTTGCTTGTCTGGTTGGTAAGGGCGCTGATCTGGCAAACAGCTCGGTCAGGCGCCGCAAAATTGCACCAGCGCAGCAGCTCCGGCTGGCCGTCGGCCGAGGTTACTACAGTGCTCTTGCCGGTCTCGAGGTTGGAGATGACCGCGAAAGTCTTAGGCCCCGGACCCGGAGTGACGTACATCACGCTCGAACCGTCCGGCGACAGACGCGCCGCGGACACCGCCTCCCGTGCCCCGAACGCCGCCGCGTCATCCTGCAGGGTCCGCGCCGTCTGCGCCTGCGCGGTTCCGCCCCCCAGCGCGGCAATCGCCGCGCCGGCCAAAATCCAATGTCTCACGAATTTACTCCCCGCCCCTAAATCTTCGGCACATCAATAGCTTGCACCGAAGCATCGGCAAAAACAAGGGTCCAGCTTGGCGGAAGCCCAAGCGATTGCTAGGCGCCGTCAATGACTCAGCCTCCGCTGCCTGAGTGGGCGCCGCACGAGGCGGTGTGGATCGGATTTCCGTCCGATCCGGAGCTGTGGCTCGCCGACCTCAAGCAAGCGCAAGCCGAAGTCGCGGCCTTCGCCGATGCCGTCAACGCGGGCGGCAGCGGCGAAGCCGTCTGGCTGGTCGCAAGCCACGAGGATTCGGCGGCCGTCGCCCGCGAGCTGGCACCGTTCGCCAGCGTCATCGTCGAGCCGTTCGGCGACATCTGGCTGCGCGACACCGGCCCGATCGTCGTCGGGTCAGGCGCCGAACGCCGGGCGCAGGGCTTCGGCTTCAACGGCTGGGGCGGCAAATATCAACTCGCCGGCGACGACGGCATCGGCGAGCGGCTCGCCGCCCATGCCGGGCTTTCCTTCGCCAAATCGGACTGGATTCTCGAGGGCGGCGCCATCGAGCATGACGGCTCCGGCACGGTCATCACCACCGAGCAATGCCTGCTCAATCCCAACCGCAACAAACGGATGCTGCGCGACGAAGTCGAGGAGGCGCTCGGCCGCGACCTCGGCTTCGAGCGGGTGATCTGGCTCGGCGAAGGCCTGGCCAACGACCATACCGACGGCCATGTCGACAATCTCGCGCGCTTCGTCGCTCCGGGGCGGGTGGCGATCCCGACACCGGCCAAGGACGATCCCAATGCCGCGGTCTACCGCGATGCGGCGCGACGGCTGCGCAATACGCGTCTCGACGTCGTCACTCTGCCCTCGCCGGGCCTGGTCACCAATGCCGACGGCGACGTGGTCCCGGCGAGCTACATGAACTTCTACGTCGGCAATGCGACTGTCATTGTCCCCCAATATGGCGCGGCCAACGACCGCGGAGCGGTCGACGTCGTCCAGGCGCTGTTCCCCGAGCGCGTTGCAATCGGCCTGCGCGCCGACCACATCCTGACCGGCGGCGGAAGCTTCCACTGCATTTCGCAACAGGTTCCCCGATGACCAAGCTCACCGTCGCTGCTCTGCAGCTCGCCTTCACCGAGGACACGGTCGCAAACATCAAGGCGGTCGCCGAGCTGGTGCGCGAGGCGCATTCGCGCGGCGCCGAAGTGGTGCTTCCGCCCGAGCTGTTCGAAGGGCCCTATTTCTGCCGGACCGAGGACGAGAGCCGCTTCGCCGATGCGCGGCCGGTCAAGGAGCATCCGTCGGTGCTGGCGATGCAGGAGTTGGCAAACGAGCTGAAGATCTGGATCCCGACCAGCTTCTTCGAAGCCGACGGCCCGCATCATTATAACTCGCTGGCGATGGTCGGCCCCGACGGCAAGGTCGCGGGACTCTATCGCAAGAGCCACATCCCCGACGGTCCGGGCTATGAGGAGAAATTCTATTTCCGGCCCGGCAACACCGGCTTCAAGGTCTGGAGCGGCCCGCACCGATCGACGCTTGGAGTCGGCGTCTGCTGGGACCAATGGTACCCGGAGACCGC
>CAMPJH010000178.1 GCA_946886845.1 uncultured Sphingomonas sp.
GTCGCCGACATGGATTCGACGATCATCGGCCAGGAATGCATCGACGAGCTGGCCGATTTCGCCGGCCTCAAGCGCGAAGTCGCCGACATCACCGAGCGGGCGATGCAGGGCAAGCTCGACTTCAAGGCAGCGCTTCGCGAACGCGTCGCTTTGCTGTCCGGACTGGAGGAGGATGCGATCGCCCGCTGCCTGGCGGAACGGGTCGTGCCCAGTCCGGGCGCCGCGACCCTCGTTCGGACGATGCGCATCGGCGGCGCCGCGACCCTCCTCGTTTCGGGCGGTTTCCTGTCCTTCGCCGAGCCGATTGCCAGGCTGATCGGCTTCGGTCGGGTTCGCGCCAACCGGCTCCTGTTCGACGGCACCCAGCTCAGCGGCAAGGTCGAGGACCCGATCGTCGACGGGCAGTCGAAGCTCGAAGCCTTGATCGAGGCGCGCGAGGAGATCGGCCTGGCGCGCGAGGACGTCGTTGCCATCGGCGACGGCGCCAACGATCGGCTGATGATCGAGGAAGCAGGGTTGGGGGTTGCCTGGCGGGCCAAGCCGGCGCTGGCCGAAGTCGCCGACGCCAGGATCGACCATCACGGACTCGATGCCCTGCTGTGGGCGCAGGGCATCCGAAAGAAGGAGTGGGTGCGGAGCTAGGCCCCCAGGCTCATTTGCCGGCCACCACGAAGCAGGCTTGCCCCTTTGATGCGAGCGACGAGCAAGCGGCCGCCGCGGCGGCTTTGGTAGGGTAGGGGCCGACTTGGAGCCGGGTCATTGCTCCGGCCGGAATGTAGAAACCCTGGTGGCCCGAAACCGGCGCCGAAACAGACAAGCGCTTGTACAGCGACTCGGCCGACGAGCGTTTCGAAAAGGCGCCGAGCTGGATCCGCCAGCCGCCCCCGGCGGCGATGGCTGCCGGCTTCGCGCTCGCCGTTTGAACCGGAGGCTTCTTTGCCGGGCCGGCCGGCTTGGCCGCTGCCTTGCCGCCGGACTTGGGCTTCGCTCTCGACAGCGCGATCGCTACGCCTTTCTGCCGCACTTCGACGGGAAGGATGGCGTCGAGGTCCTGGAGCGTGCTCTTGGCCGGCTCCAGTCCCTGCGCCGCCGACCGGCTGACATAGGCATAAGCGAGCACCGGGTCGCGAGCGACTCCGTCGCCGTTGAACAAGGCCGTGCCGTAGACCAGCATCGCCCGCGGCTCGCCGCGCTCGGCGGCCTTCTTCAACCATTGCAGCGCCGCGTCGCGGTTGCCGCTGTCGAACAACAGCAGCCCGAGCGTGGTCTGCGCGTCGAGATGGCCGGCGCGTGCGGCCTTTTCCAGCCAGGATTGCGCCAAGGCCAGGTCGATCTTCACTCCGCGCCCGAGCCGGTAGGACTGGCCGAGGTTGAATGCGGCGTCGGCGTCGCCATTTTCGGCCAGCGGCCGCCAGATGGCCACCGCCGCGGCATAGTCGGCGCGCTGCCAAGCGAGGATTCCGTCGCGGACGCTCTGCGCGGCAAGCGGTGCCGCCATGATCGACAACAGTCCGGCCGCTGCCGCTAAAAAGCTGAATCGCCTGCTTTTCATCCCCGTGCCGTCCTCTTCGCCAACCTAACCGACTTGGGCGAGGGGGCAACAGGGTCTTGCGAACATTAACCAGATTTTAGAGCCTTGGGTGTCACTCCCGCCTCGATCGATCGCAAATGGGGCGGGGGATAAGAATGCGCGTTTTGGCTATGGCATCGCAGAAAGGCGGATCGGGCAAGACGACCCTGTCCGGCCATCTTGCGGTGCAAGCTCAGCTTGCGGGCGCAGGGCCCGTCTGCCTGATCGACATCGACCCGCAGGGAAGCCTGGCCGATTGGTGGAACGAACGCGAGGCGGACATGCCGGCATTCGCGCAGACCACCGTCGCCCGGCTCGCTTCCGACCTCGAGGTCCTTCGCCAGCAGGGTTTCCGGCTGGCGGTCATCGACACACCGCCGGCGATCACCATGGCCATCCAGAGCGTCATCGCCGTCGCCGAGCTGATCGTCATCCCGACCCGGCCAAGCCCGCACGATTTGCGCGCCGTCGGCGCCACCGTCGACCTGTGCGAGCGCGCCGGCAAGCCGCTGATCTTCGTCGTCAATGCGGCGACCCCTAAAGCCAAGATCACTTACGAAGCCGCGGTCGCGCTGTCGCAGCACGGCACGGTTGCACCGGTCACCGTCCATCACCGCACCGATTTCGCCGCGTCGATGATCGACGGCCGGACGGTGATGGAAGTCGACCCGAACGGCCGCTCCGCCGGCGAGGTCGTCGAGCTCTGGGAGTATATCTCCGACCGGCTCGAAAAGAACTTCCGCCGCACGGTCTTCTCCGCTCCCAATGCCGCGCCCGGCATCAGCCAGGCCAGTCCGCGTCCCGTCGGTGGCTTCGGCCGCCGCGTGATGGGCCAGTAACGGAGCGTCGGCGTGAGCAGCGAACCCAAGCCTTTCGCATCCCTTTCCTCCGGCCTGCTTGCTCGCAAGGGCGCGGCTCGCCCGGCAATGCGTCCGCAAGGCTTCGGCCAGGGCGGCGCCAGTCTCGAGGACCTCGGCTGGAACGACATGGGCTTCGAGCCGCCCAAGCCGGCCGAAGCGCCGGAGCGCGACCCCGACCATGACGGATTCGGCGAGGTCATCCCGGCGCATCCGCACAATCTTGCCGGCCTGACCCCGGTCGAATCGCCGGTTCACAACCAGCAGGCCGAGATTGCCGGCCGCCTGTCGACCTTCACGCCCGAAGACGCCGGCGATGAGGAAGTCGACGAGACGGCCGAGCTTTACGACCC
>CAMPJH010000179.1 GCA_946886845.1 uncultured Sphingomonas sp.
CATTATCTCGAGGAAGCCGAGCAATTGTGCGACCGGATCGCGATCATCAACCACGGCAAGGTGATCGCCAACGAGCCGACCCGCGAGCTGGTCGCAAAGGCGCAGGAGAAAGCGGTAGTGGTCACCTTCGACCGTGACCTGGCGCAGCTTCCCGCCAACAGCTGCTTCGACAATATCATTCTGATCGACGAGCGCACCGTCGAGATCAGTTATCGCAAGGACCGGGTCAACGCCGGCGACGTGCTTGGCGCTTTGGCGGCGGAAGGGCTGGAAATCGTCGATGTCTCGACCCGCGACCCCGATCTCGAAGACGTGTTCCTGAGCCTCGTGGCCGAGCCATGAGCAAGGATTTCGACGTCCTGATCGTCGGTTCCGGCGCGGCCGGCCTGACCGCGGCCCTCAACCTCGCCGCCGAGCGCAAGGTCGCGGTGATCGCCAAGGGTGCGCTCGGCGAGAGCGCCACGAACTGGGCGCAGGGCGGAATCGCCGCGGTGCTCGAGGAAGGCGACACGTTCGAGGCCCACGTCAACGACACGATGATCGCCGGCGCCGGGCTCAACGACCGCAAGGTCGTCGAACATGTGGTCGCCGAGGCGCCGGCCGCGATCAGCCGGCTGGCGGAGCTGGGCGTGCCGTTCGCCACCGAAGGCGAAGCGCTCCACCTGACGCGCGAGGGCGGCCACAGCCACCGCCGGATCGTCCACGTCGCCGACGCGACCGGCCGCGCCGTCCAGCAGGCTTTGGAAGCGGCCGCGGCAAAGCAGCCGAACATCACGCTGATCCCCGACATGGTCGCGATCGACCTGATCACCGGCCGCCACGCCAGCGACTTTTCGACCAGCGGCCATGTCCACGGCCTCTACGCCTACAACCGCAAGACAAAGCGGATCGAGGCGCTGACCGGCCGGGCGACGATCCTGGCCAGCGGCGGCGCTGGCCGCGCTTACCTGTTCTCGACCGCGCCGCGCGGAGCAACCGGCGACGGGATCGCCATGGCGTGGCGCGCCGGCTGCCGGGTGTCGAACATGGAATTCATGCAATTCCACCCGACTTGCCTGTACAATCTCGAGGTCAAGAATTTCCTGATCACGGAGGCGGTGCGCGGCGAAGGCGGGCTGCTGGTCAACCCGAAGACCCGGCGGCGCTTCATGCCCGACTATGACGAGCGCGCCGAGCTCGCGCCGCGCGACATCGTCGCCCGCGCGATCGACAATGAGATCAAGCGCGACGGCCTCGATTTCGTCCATCTCGATATTTCGCACCGCGAGCCGGAGTTCGTGACCGGCCACTTCCCGACGATTTACGAGCGTTTGTTGCCGCTCGGCATCGACATGACGCGGGAACCGATCCCGGTGGTTCCAGCGCAGCATTACACCTGCGGTGGAGTCCTGGTCGACCTCGCCGGGCGAACCGATGCGCCGGGGCTGTACGCCGCCGGCGAAGTCACCCAGTCGGGCTTGCACGGCGCCAACCGGCTGGCGTCGAACAGCCTGCTGGAATGCCTGGTGTTCGGCGAAGCGGCCGCCCGCGACATCCTCGAGCGCTGGGCCGAGCTGCCCGAACCGCCGCCGATCCGGGCGTGGGACGAGAGCCGGGTGACCGACAGCGACGAGGAAGTCGTCATCCACCAGATCTGGGGCGAGATCCGCCGCTTCATGTGGAACTTCGTCGGGATCGTCCGCACCACCAAGCGGCTCGAAAGGGCCAAGCGGCGGATCGACATGCTGCGGCAGGAGGTCACCGACTATTACAAGCATTTCCGGGTGACGCCCGACCTGATCGAGCTGCGCAACCTGGTCGAAGTCGCCGACCTCATCATCCGCTCGGCGCTGTCGCGGCATGAAAGCCGCGGGCTGCACTATACGCTCGATTATCCCACGACCTTGCCCGACCCCAGCGACACGGTGCTGGTCCCGTAAGGTCACAAGGCCGACCGCCTTACACGATCAGAACGCTGGCGTAACTGCTTGGAAGGTCTAAAGTTGCTCCTGCCGGGGGCAGTCACGTGGCGACGAATGCGATTCCATCAGCAACGGCGGCTTTGCCCGACAGCGACAGCCGTGCGTTCTTCGGTCACCCGAAGGGCCTCGCCTATCTAGCCTTCACCGAGGCGTGGGAGCGCTTTTCTTATTACGGGATGACGGCGCTCGTCGTTCTCTACATGGTCCAGCACCTGCTTCTGCCCGGCCACATCGAGAATGTTGCCGGAATGGCCGGCTATCGCGCCGCGCTCGAAGCCGTGTTCGGCCCGCTTTCGCCGCAGGCGCTCGCGTCCCAGACTTTCGGCCTCTACACCGGACTCGTCTATTTCACGCCGTTGCTGGGCGGGATGATCGCCGACCGGCTGCTCGGCGCCAAGCGGACGGTGGTGATCGGTTCGCTGTTGATGAGCGCGGGCCATTTCGCGATGGCGTTCGACCAAAGCTTCCTGGTCGCGCTGTTGTTGCTGATCCTTGGCTCGGGATGCCTCAAGGGCAATATCGCCGCGCAGGTCGGCCATCTTTATCCGGTCGACGACGTCACCCGCCGAACCAGCGCCTTCACGATCTTGAGCATGGCGATCAACTTCGGCGCCGTATTGGGCCCGTTGGTGTGCGGCCTGCTGGCGCAAATGTACGGATGGCATGCCGGGTTCGGCGCCGCCGGCGGACTGATGCTGCTGGCGACGGTCATCTATCTGGCGGGCCAGCGCTTTCTTCCCGACCAGCGGCCGCGAAGGCGGGACCGAGCTCCGTCGCCGCCATTGACCGG
>CAMPJH010000180.1 GCA_946886845.1 uncultured Sphingomonas sp.
GTTCGGCCCGCGGGAGATCCTTACCGCCAAGGGCGCGAGCGTGACGCTCGCCTCACCGGAGCTCAGGCCGATCCAGGCCACCGTTCATGACGATCCCGGCCGGACGATCCGCCCCGAACTGACGATCGACCAGGCGCGCGCCGAGGATTTCGATGCGCTGCTTTTGCCGGGCGGAGTGCGCAATCCGGACGCGCTTCGCACCAATCCGGACGCAATAAAACTGATCCGCGACTTCGACCGGGCCGGCAAGCCGATCGCCGCCATCTGCCATGCGCCCTGGCTGCTGATCGAGGCCGACCTGGTCCGGGGCTGCACCGTCACCGGCTATAAATCGATCCGCACCGACCTCAGGAACGCGGGTGCGGAGGTCGTCGAGGAGGCGGCTGTGGTCGACGGCAACCTCGTCACCAGCCGCAAGCCGGCCGACGTCGAGGCGTTCACAGGAGCACTGATCGAGCTGATCGAAACCGTCGAAGCGACGGCGCCCGCCTAACCAGTTCGCAAGGAATGGGCGCTAGCGCGGCCGAATGGATGAACATTCAAAAGCGCGCCAGTTCGCGGCGGACCTGGCCGCCGGCGCCGGAGTCGCGGCAGCCCTGGGCTGGGCATTCGCGACTCTCTTCCAGGCTCCGATGGCGGTCGCATTTTGCGCCGGCGGGGTCGCCTTCCTTCGGGTATTCTGCAGCCTTCGCCGGCAGCATGCCGGACCGAAGTTCGCGCTCGCATCCTTCCAGCTGGCCGGGCTCGATTTCGAAGCCGAGGACGGCTTGCTCGACCTCGATTCAGTTGCGGCCAGCGTCGCTTCGGGAACCGCGCCCAAGCCTGCACCCGCGGCTTTGCCGACCGTGAAGCAGATGCAGGAATCGATCCGCGTGCGGTTGAGCGCACGGGACGAAGGTTCAGCCGGCGGCGCGGAGCAAAGTTGCCCGGGCGACGCCGCCGACGAGCTTCGCTCCGCATTGCGCAATTTGCGGCGATCGATCTGCTAGCTCATTCCTCGACCGTCAGCGCTTCGATCCCGATCACGATCGACCCGTCGGGCTGCGGCTGCGGGTCCCCGGCCAGAGCGATATCGGCAACCACATGGCCGGGAATCGCGAACTCCTCATCACCAAGCCCGTTAACCAGGCTCGCCACGACTTCAGCTGCATTCGGCGCAGGGATTCGCAGCCGAATCCGATGCTGTTCGCCGATGAAGGTTAACGATTGCCAATCGGTTGAACGGAACTCGGTAAGCAGAATCCTATCGCGGTCGACGCCCGCACGGCGAAGCAAGGCGCGCAGCATTCCGGCGGCCGCGGGCGACATCGCCATCCGCATCACTGGGTTGCCTCCAGATAGGCGAGGACCCGCGCAACGGTCTGAGCGCGCGGCTCTCTTCCTTTGCGTAGATCGAAGACGAAGCGCGGATCGCCGACCGCGTCGCGGCCAAAGCGGGCTGGTGCGATTCGACTGTTGCGTAGAAATTTCTCGACATCTCGAAGCAAATACACTTTTCATTCCCCACGTCTCGAATCGACTCGGCTACCCATCACTTCCCAACGCATTTCCTACTTGTCTAGGCACCTGCCTACACTTAAGAGAGTCCCCATGCAGGCTGATCCCCGCACCGTCCTTCAACGCCTCTGTGCCGAACGCGGGGAAGATTTTGCCGGATTGTCGCGAATGCTCGGCCGCAACCCCGCCTACATCCAGCAGTTCGTCCGCCGCGGAGTGCCCAAGAAGCTCAAGGAGGAGGAGCGCAAGAAGCTCGCGCGGTTCTTCTCAATCCCGGAATCGTTGCTTGGCGGCCCGCCGGAGGCAGAGCCCGGACCGGCCGGGCTGATCCCGGTCAAGCGCGCTCTGGTCCAGGCTTCCGCCGGTCCCGGCGCCTTTGCGAGCGAGGAGCGGGGACGGCCCTACTTCGCGTTCGACGAGCGCTGGCTGAAAGCGCTAACCCCGTCGGCCTCGTCAAAGCTGTCAATCATCCGGGTCGAAGGCGATTCGATGGCGCCGACGCTCAATGCCGGCGATGATATCCTCGTCGACCTCGGCGCTTGCCTGCAGCGAATCCGCGACGGCATCTACGTGCTTCGCGCCGACGACGTGCTGGTGGTGAAACGGCTGGCGATCCATCCGACCGGGAGGCGGGTGACCGTCCAATCGGACAATCCGGCTTATCCCGACTGGCCCGATTGCGATCTCGGTTCGATCCAGTGCATCGGCCGGGTCGTCTGGGCGGGCCGCAAGATCGCCTAGCGGCGGCGGCGATCGGCCAGCCACAGGCCGACCGCGATCGCAATCCCGATGACGGTGCCGATAATCACTCCGCGCATCGCGTCGCCGGTCGCGAGGCCCGCGACGAAGCCGAGCAGGACCGTCGCCATCAGGTAAAAGCCGCCGGCTTTGGGTGTGCGCGCCATGGCGGGGCTATGGCTCAGCGTGCCGGGAAGCGCCAGCGGTCAGGCTGGGAAGTTCATCCGCTTGACGATCGCATCGAAGCGCGGATCGCTGCGAAGTGGGTCGAGGAACGCGTCGACCCGAATGTTCATAAGTCCCGGGTCGCGGACGGCCCAAGCATGCTCCAGCGCTCCAAGAGCGCGGTCCTTATCACCAAGCGCCGAGTAGATTTGGCCATATTGATAACTGGAAGCATCACCGGTCAGCTCCTGCAGTCGCTGAATCTTTTGTTCCGCACCGGCTCGGTCCCCGCTTCGAGCAAAGGCCAGCGCCTCGCCGGTGAGTCGTTCCCACCGATCCGGGGC
>CAMPJH010000181.1 GCA_946886845.1 uncultured Sphingomonas sp.
TCAATCACCGCCGCTTGGTTGCGGCGTGTCGCCTTGCTGGCGCCGCGCCTTGCGAATCGCCTCCCGGCGGCGGGCGCTTTGGCGGCGCAATGCCCAATCGGTCATGCGTCCGGCCTTGGGCTGCCAACGCTTGAACTTCACGTAGCGGCGCCGCGCCCACATGCTGGTCTTGAGCACCATCGCCAGGCCGATTCCGGCGACAATGATTCCACCCGGGCCGGGAAGGGCGCCGACGATCGGCGCCAGGATGAGAAGCAG
Organism: uncultured Sphingomonas sp.; assembly: GCA_946886845.1. The sequence continues at coordinate 259 of CAMPJH010000181.1, forward strand.
CACGCCGACCGCGAAGATCGCCCATTCCACCACCGGGTGGTCGATAAAGCGCCGCCATTGCCGACGAGAGATCATGACCGCCATGTGGCCCCGGGCGCGCGCGCCCGCAAGAGCGCTTGCGCCATGAGCCGTCGACAGGTTAGCACAGCGTCGCCGAGCTAGGGGGATCTCTGCCTGCCGCGAGACCGAACTTCGTCATTCCCGCGAAAGCGGGAACCCAGATTTTTGCTGAGCTAGGCTCCCGCTTTCGCGGGAGTGACGAATAGTGGCCGCGACCGTCGCCACTGTCGCTTATCTCGGCCTCGACGCGCGCGCCGTCGAGGTCCAGGCCCAGCTTTCGTCCGGCCTGCCGCGGTTCACCATCGTCGGCCTGGCCGACAAGGCGGTGGCCGAGAGCCGCGAGCGGGTCCGCGCCGCTCTCGCCTCGATCGGGCTGGCGCTGCCGCCCAAGGTCATCACCATCAACCTGTCGCCGGCCGACTTGCCCAAGGAAGGGTCGCATTACGATTTGCCGATCGCCTTGTGCCTGCTGGCAGCGATCGGCGCCACCGATGCAGAGACGCTGTCGCATTACGTCGCGGTCGGCGAGCTAAGCCTTGACGGACGGATCGCGGCCTCGCCGGGCGTGCTCCTGGCCGCGCTCCATGCCTCGGGCGAGGACAAGGGCCTGATCTGTCCCGCGGCCCAGGGCAGCGAGGCCAGCTGGGCCGGCGAGCTCGACGTTATCGCCGCCCCGGACCTTCTTGCCCTTCTCGCCCATCTCAAGGGCACCACCTTGCTGCCGGCACCCGCGCCGGCCGAAGCCGAGCCGCCAAACGGCGGTCCCGACCTCGCCCAGGTCAAAGGCCAGGAAGTCGCCAAGCGGGCGCTAGAGATCGCCGCCGCCGGCGGCCACAACCTGCTGATGAGCGGCCCTCCCGGGGCCGGCAAGTCGCTGCTCGCCGCCTGCCTGCCCGGAATCCTGCCGCCGCTCGAGCCGTCCGAGGCGCTGGAAGTGTCGATGGTCGCCTCGGTCGCCGGCGAGCTCAACGGCGGCAGAATCCGGCGGCGGAGGCCGTTCCGGGCGCCGCATCATTCGGCGTCGATGCCGGCACTGGTCGGCGGCGGCCTCAAGGTCCGGCCCGGCGAGATCAGCCTCGCGCATTTGGGCGTGCTGTTCCTCGACGAGCTTCCCGAATTCCAGCGCCAGGTGCTCGATTCGCTGCGCCAGCCGCTGGAGACCGGAAGCGTCAGCGTTGCCCGGGCCAACACCCACGTCACTTTCCCGGCGCGGGTGCAACTGGTGGCGGCAATGAACCCGTGCCGCTGCGGGCATCTGGGCGATCCGGCGCTCGCCTGCAGCCGGGCGCCGCGCTGTGCCGCCGATTATCAGGCGCGCGTGTCCGGGCCGCTGCTCGACCGGATTGATCTGCACGTCGACGTCCAGGGGGTTTCGGCAGCCGATTTGACCCTGCCGCCGCCGGCCGAGGGCAGCGGCGAAGTGGCGCCCCGGGTCGCGGCTGCCCGCAGGGTCCAATCGAACCGCTACAACGGCTCGGGCGTTCGCACCAACGCCGAAGCCGACGGCGAATTGCTCGACCAGGTTGCAACGCCGGATGACCCCGGCCGCAAGCTGCTCGCTGACGCGGCGGCGGCAATGCGGCTGTCGGCGCGCGGCTTCCATCGAGTGATGCGAGTCGCGCGGACCATCGCCGATCTGGCCGGGGCCGAACAGGTCGGACGCATCCATGTCGCCGAAGCGCTCAGCTATCGCCGCCAGGCGCCGCGTAACTAGTCGTTGCGCTGACGGTCCAACCGGCTAGCATCCCGATTCTCAAAACAGGGGGAAGGGGAATCCATGAACGCGAATATGACTCCGGTCGATTGGGCCAAGCGCCCGTTGCAAAAATATATGGACTTCAGCGGGCGTGCGCCCCGCGCCGAATATTGGTGGTTCGTGCTCGCCATCGGCGTTGCTTATGTTGTCGTCAGCATCGTCGAAGGCATTCTCGGCATCAATACGATGATTGGCGGGATGTACGGGCCGCTGTCGGCTCTGTTGTGGCTTGCGACGCTGCTGCCGTCGCTCGCGGTTGGCGTCAGGCGGCTTCACGACACAGACCGGTCGGGCTGGTGGTTGCTGCTGCCGATCGTCCCTTATTGCATCGCCTTCGCGCTTGGCGGGGCGGCGATGACCAGTGGATCGATGGCCGAGATGGGCACCGCGGGCATCTTCCTGCTCATCGGCGTAGTCGGCGCGATCGTTCTGCTGATCTTCATGATCCTGCCGGGCACGCCCGGAGACAATCGCTACGGACCGAATCCGTACGCCGGCCAAGGCTGACGATTTCGGGGGCGCCGCCATTGTCGCGCGGCGCCTCCGTCTCTAGCTAGGGGGCCGTGCCCCTGTGGCGGAATGGTAGACGCGCTCGACTCAAAATCGAGTTCCTAACCGGAGTGTCCGTTCGAGTCGGACCAGGGGCACCA
>CAMPJH010000182.1 GCA_946886845.1 uncultured Sphingomonas sp.
TGACCGAGGAATCGGTGAGGCTTGCCGAAGCGCGCCGCAACGCCGAGCAGGCGCGCGCCAAATTCTGGGCCAGCTTCGACGCGCTCGTCGATTACGCGCAGGACTTGCAGGACAAGCTGACGCCGCACAACATCGCCCGCGACGCTTGGGACGCAGCCAAGTCGAAGGGCGCCGACATCGCCGAGGACGCGGTCGATGCGGTGCGCAAGCGCCCGGTCGCGGCGAGCACTGCGGTTGCCGCAATCGCCTTGTTCATTGCCCGCGAGCCGCTGATGGACCTCGCCGGCAAGCTGATGAGTTCCAAGCCCAAGGCAAAACCGGCCAAGGCGCGTCGAACGAAGCCCAAAGCCGCTAAAGCACAAGTGGAGAAAGTCGATGAGTGACAGCGATCGCAATGTGGATCGAGACCTTCGCCAGCGGGCGCTTGATGCCTATGATTCCGCGCTTGGCGGCGCTTCGGCGGCCGGCCGCCGCGCCGGCGACACGATCGGCGAAGCACCGCTGGTCGCGATCGGCGCCGGGATCGCGGTCGGCGCCCTGCTCGCCGCTCTGATCCCCACCAGCCGCCGCGAGCGCCAGCTGCTCGGCCCTTATGCCGACCGGGTGACAGGCGCCGCGCGCGAAGCCGCCGACGCCGCCCGCCAGGCCGGCTCGGACAAGCTTCGCGAGCTTGGGCTGACCCCCGATGCGGTCGCCGAGAAAGCCAGCGAAGCGGCGCGCGCCTCGGCCCAGGCGGCCGTCGGCAAGCTGCGCGACGAGACCGCAAGGCACTGATGAGCAAGCTCCACCTGGTGTTCGGCGGTCGGGTCAAGGACCCGCGCGGGCTCGATTTCGATCTCGACTCGATCGACCTGGTCGGCCTCTACGGAAGCTACGCCGACGCCGAGGAGGCATGGCGCGGAAAGGCCCAGCGCACCGTTGACGACGCCGAAGTCAAATATGTGATCGTCCACCTGCACCGGCTGCTCGAGCCGGAATCTGAAACTCAGGCGCCGCGGTAGCGCCACATCAGCAGCGGCCGCTGCAGCAGCAGCCCCGCCAGGAACCCGCCGACGTGCGCCGGGGTCGCCAACAGCACCCCCTGCATCCCGGCCAGGTATCCGGTCATCAGCTGCAGCGCGATCCACGCGGCAAGCAGCCAAAGCGCGTTGAGCATCCGGTTCAGCCTCGGCGAGGCGACGATCCTCTTCTGCTGGCCGAAGCTCAAGGCGAAGGCGCCGATAATCCCGCCGATCGCGCCGCTGGCGCCGATCATCGGCACCTGGCCGTGGGGATCGACCGCCCATTGCGCGACCGCGGCGGTATAGGCCGCCACCACATAGATCAGCAGCACCGGCCCCTTGCCCAGCACCCGCTCGACCGCCGATCCGCACCACAAAAGGATGATGAGGTTGAGGATCAGGTGGAGGATGTCGGCATGGACCAGCGCCGCCGTTAGCGGGGTCAGGAATGCGGGAGCCGCGCCGTCCAGCACCATTCCACTCCACCGGTCGGGGATGAAGCCGAAGACGACCGCGGCAGAATCATTCAACCCGAGGACCGTCGCCAGCAGCCAGCAGCCAGCGGTGACGATCGCGATCCAGGCCGTCGCGGTCCGCATCGGCCGCGCGGTTCCGTTCAAATGAACTCGACCTTCTTGATCTTGTAGTAGCGGTCACCCGACGGCGTCGACACCTCGACCTCATCGCCGACCTCGCGGCCGATCAGCGCCCGGCCGAGCGGCGAGTTGAAGCTGATCCGGCCGTCGCGGGCATCGGCCTCGACCTGCCCGACGAGCTGGTACTTCACCTTCTTGTCGTCCTCGTCGATCAGGGTGACAGTCGCGCCGAACACCACCTTTTTGCCGGACAGGGTCGTGGGATCGATCACCATTGCCCGGCTCAGCTGGTCCTCGATGTCGGCGATCGACGCTTCGATCTGGCCCTGGCGTTCCTTGGCGGCGTGATATTCGGCGTTTTCGGACAGGTCGCCGTGCGCCCGCGCCGCCTCGATTGATTCGACAACCGCCGGCCGCTCGTTCTTGAGGAGGCGCAGCTGATCGGACAGCTTGCGATGCCCTTCGGCCAGCATCGGCACTTTTTCGGCAGTCGCCATTTCGTCGGCCCTTCCTTCAAAACCGCTCCGCCGACGCCTCTACGGCATCGTTCGTGGCGCGGAATGTCAGCTGAATATCAGTTCACGGAGGCCGAATAATAGGATTGGAGCGAGTGCACTTCAAGCGCGCGCCCCTTTAGAGTGCCGAGCGAGCGGGCGACCGCCAGGCTTGCAGCGGCGGTGGTGAAATAGGGCACCTTGCGCTGCAGCGCCGTCGCCCGGATCGAATGGCTGTCCTTTAGCGACTGCCAGCCCTCGGTGGTGTTGAACACCAATTGCACGTCGCCGTCGCGGATCCGGTCGACGATATGCGGCCGCCCCTGCGCGACCTTGTTGACCACGCTGACCGGAAGCCCGGCTCGCTCGAGGAACTCGGCGGTCCCCTGGGTCGCGATGATCGAGAAGCCAAGCTCAACCATCGCCTCGACCGCCGGGACGATATGCTGCTTGTCGCCGTCCTTGACCGAAACGAACACCGTTCCCGACTGCGGCAGATGGATCCCGCCTGCCAGCAGCGCCTTGCTGAAAGCGGTGTCGAAATCGCGGTCGATCCCCATCACTTCGCCGGTGCTTCGCATTTCCGGGCCGAGCACCGGGTCGGAGCC
>CAMPJH010000183.1 GCA_946886845.1 uncultured Sphingomonas sp.
CGGACTTCAGGAACTCGATCGGCCCGCTGAACAGCTTTCGGGCTTGCTCGGCGAGGTCCGGCTCCTGGACCACTAGGTTTGCACCGGGTGGGTGTCGGACAGGTGCAAATCGAAGCGCCGGTACAACCACCATTGCTGGGCGATCGTCAGGATGTTCGACGTCACCCAGTAGAGCACCAGCCCGGCCGCGAACGGCGCCAGGATCACCATCATGATCCACGGCATCCAGGAGAAGATCGCCTGCTGGGTCGGGTCCATCTGCTGCGGGTTGAGCTTGAACTGCAGCCACATGGTGACGCCGAGCAGGATCGGCAGGATGCCGACCGCGAGGAAGGTTGGCGGGGTGAAATCGAGAAGGCCGAACAGGTTGACCGGGGTCAGCGGATCGGGCGCCGACAGATCCTGGATCCACAGCACGAAGGGCTGGTGGCGCATTTCGACCGACACCAGCAGCACCTTGTAGAGCGCATAGAAGATCGGGATCTGCAGCAGGATCGGAAGGCAGCCCGCCGCCGGGTTGATCTTCTCCTCCTTGTACAAGGTGAGCATCGCCTGCTGCTGCTTGGTCTTGTCGTCCTTGTACTTCTCCTGGAGCGCTTTCAGCTTGGGCTGAACCTTGCGCATCGCCGCGAATGACTTGAATTGCTTCTGGGCGATCGGGAACATGATCAGCCGGACGATGATCGTCAGGCAGATGATCGCGACCCCGAAGTTGCCGGTCTGTTCGAACAGCCAGTTGAGGACGTCGAAGATCGGCAGCATGAACCAGCGGAACCAGCCCCAGTCGATGGCCCGCGTCAGCTCCGGGATTCCGGCCGCCTGATATTGCTTGAGCAGCTCATATTCCTTGGCGCCGGCGAACAAATGGGTCTCGGTTTCTACCGCGCGGCCGGCCGGGACGATGGTCGAGCCAAGCGCATAATCGGCCTGATAGCCGGCGCCTGACCGGCGAAGGGTCGCGTTGAACGGCGAGTCGCCGCTCGGCGCGAGCGCCGTCAGCCAATAGGTATCGGTAAAGCCCAGCCAGCCGCCGCGGCTGCCGAACTGCTTGCCGTTCGGCCCGGCCTCGTCGAGCGTCTCATAGTCGATGCCGTAATCGGCGGCTCCGTTGAACACGCCCATCGGCCCGACGTGCATCGTCCAGCTGTCGACGTCCTTCGGCTTCTCCGCCCTGCTGACGAGGCCGTAAGGCTGGACCGCGACCGCGCTGCCGCTGGCGTTGGCGACGCGCTGGCGAACGGTGAAGAGATAATTCTCGTCGACGGCGATCCGGAGCTCGAAGCGCTGCCCCGTCGCGTTGCTGGCGGTCAGCGTCACCGGCTTGCCCGGCACGAGCACTGGCCCGCTCGCCGTCCATCTCGTCTCAGGGCCGGGAACCTCGACTCCCTGGCCGCTCCAGCCGAAGCTGGCGAAATAGGCGCCCGGCGCTCCGGCCGGCGACAGCAGCCGCACCGGCGGCGAGTCCTTGGCGATGGTCTGGCGTTCCTTGAGCAGGACGAGATCGTCGATCCTGGCGCCGGTCAGGTTGATCGAGCCCTGGAGGCTCGGCGTCCGGATCTGAACCCGCGGGCTTTCGGCGAGGACCTGCTGGCGAGCCCGCATCCTTTGCGGGGTCGATGCCGTCGGTCCGGCTTGCGGCTGCGGCGTCGGCTCGACCTGGCCGTCCTCGACCTTCTGGGTCTGCGGGGTCGCGGTCGGCAGCAGCCGGTCGGAAAGCATGCTCCAGCCGAGCAGCACCAGCATGCTCAGCACGATCGCGAGGACCATGTTGCGGTTATCGTTCACGTCAGAGTGATCCTCGCATTAAGGGACGGGGTCGTGGCCCTGACCGCCCCACGGATGGCAGCGGCAGATGCGTTTGATGGCAAGCCAGCTCCCGCGCAGCGCGCCATAGCGCGACAATGCGGTGATCGCATAGGCCGAGCAGCTCGGCTGGTAGCGACAGCTCGGCGGAAGCACCCGCGACGGGCCGAGCTGCCAACCGCGGCAGGCCCAGATAAGGAGCCGGGCGATCATGGCGCGGCACGCTGCAAAGCTCCAGTCAGGTCTTGACGAAGCATGCGGTAGTCGCGCTCGATTCCCGAAGCTCGGCCGATCATCACATGGTCGCAGCCCGGAAAGCCGCGATCGGGTAGGATCTCGCGGGCGAGCGCCCGGAAACGGCGCTTCATCCGATTGCGGGTGACTGCATTGCCGACCTTGCGGCTGACGGTGAAGCCGACCCGCTTCAACGGATCGCTGTCGCCGCGGTCGCGGACGAGAAGCACGAATCCGGGAGTCGCGGCGCGCCTGCCGGCGTTCGCGGCGAGGAAGTCCGAGCGTTTCTTGATCGTGCCTAGGAGCTCTACGCGCTGAGCTTCTTGCGGCCCTGTCGGCGGCGCGAGGCCAGCACCTTGCGCCCGCCCGGGGTCGCGCTGCGGGCGCGGAAGCCGTGCCGGCGCGCGCGGACGAGATTGCTCGGTTGGAAGGTGCGCTTCATCGCTCATGCCTCAAATACAAAGAAAAAGGGCCGCCATTCGGGCAGCCGCTGTCGAGCGCGCCGATAAGCGAGGGGCGCGTCGAAGTCAATCACCGCCGCTTGGTTGCGGCGTGTCGGTTTGCTGGCGCCTCGCCTTGCGAATCGCCTCCCGGCGGCGGGCGCTTTGGCGGCGCAATGCCCAATC
>CAMPJH010000184.1 GCA_946886845.1 uncultured Sphingomonas sp.
TCGCGATCGAGCCGCAGCTTGACCGAATCGAAGGTCAGCATGCGGTTGATCGTGAAATGCGTGCCGACTTCCTGCAGCAGCTCGATGTAGCCGAGCTGGCCGAGCCAGTCGTGGTTGTTGACCATCACCGCGTCGGTCGGGCCGTCGCCGAACGTCAGCATCCGCTCGAACACGGTGGCGATCGAGGCGATGTTGGCCTCGATCGTCGCGTCGCTGAGCATCTTGCGGCTCTCGTCGCGCCCCGTCGGGTCGCCGATCCGCGTCGTGCCGCCACCCATCAGCACGACCGGCTTGTGACCGGTCTGCTGCAGGCGGCGCAGCAGCATGATCTGCACCATCGAGCCGATGTGCAGCGAGGGCGCGGTCGCGTCGAAGCCGATATAGCCCGGCACCACCTGCCGCTGCGCCAGGGCGTCCAGGCCCGCGGCATCGGTCAGCTGGTGGATATAACCGCGTTCGTCGAGTAGACGCAGGAGATCGGACGTGTAGGCCATGACGGCGGCGCGGTTAGCACGGGGATGAAGCATTGCAAACGCATCCGCTGACGGCGCATCCGGCCCACCCTCCCGCAACAGTTCGATCGGTCGAGGCAAAAATCATCGGCGCCGATGACAGCTGGCTGCGGCTGCGCTGGCGGATCGAGGGGGGCCAGGCACTGGTCGTGCCGCCGTTCGCGGGCAAGGGTAGGGCGGACGAGCTGTGGAAGACGACCTGCTTCGAGCTGTTCCTGCGGCCAGAGGGCGGGGCGAGCTACTGCGAATTCAATCTCTCGCCGTCCGAGCGCTGGGCGGCGTATGATTTTTCCGGTTATCGCGAAGGCATGGCCGAGCGTCCGGCCGAGCGCGAGCCGCAGACCACGATCCGCCAGGGCAGCAGCTTTGCGATCTTCGACGCCGCCATCCCCCTCACGGCGCTCCCCGCCAGCGATTGCGCGATGAACCTTGCGGCGGTGATCGAGGAGGAGGGTGGCGCGCTGTCGTACTGGGCGCTCGCCCACCCGGCGGAAAAGCCCGATTTCCACGACCCGGCTTGCTTCACGGCTACGCTTCCGGCACCGCGAGCGGCATGAAATTCGGCATCGACCGGCTCCTGTCCGAGCCAGAACTGAGGAAGGAACTCGAAGGCCGGCGCGTCAGCCTCGTCGCGCATCCGGCTTCGGTGACCGCCGATCTCGTCCATTCGCTCGACGCGCTGATTGCCGCGGGCGTCAACGTGACCAGCGCCTTCGGCCCGCAGCACGGGCTCAAGGGCGATAAGCAGGACAACATGGTCGAGACCGCGGACGAAACAGATCCGAAGCTCGGCATCCCCGTTTTCAGCCTCTATGGCGAGGTCCGCCGCCCGACCGGGCAGATGATGAGCACCGCCGACGTGTTCCTGTTCGACCTGCAGGACCTCGGCTGCCGCATCTACACTTTCGTCACCACGCTGCTCTACCTGCTCGAGGAAGCGGCCAGGCACGGCAAGTCGGTCTGGGTGCTCGACCGGCCCAATCCCGCGGGTCGCCCGGTCGAAGGGACTCTGCTGGTCCCGGGGCAGGAAAGCTTCGTCGGCGCGGCCCCGATGCCGATGCGCCACGGGCTGACGATGGGCGAGATGGGTGCCTGGTTCGTCCGCCATTTCGGGCTCGACGTCGACTATCGCGTGATCGAGATGCATGACTGGCTGCCGGAGGCGGGACCGGGCCACGGCTGGCCCGAGAGCCGCGTGTGGATCAATCCCAGTCCCAATGCCGCCAACTTGAATATGGCCCGGGCCTACGCCGGCACCGTCATGCTGGAGGGAACGACGCTGTCCGAGGGGCGGGGAACGACCCGGCCGCTCGAAGTGCTGTTCGGCGCGCCCGACGTCGACGCGCTCGCGGTTTTGGCGGAGATGGAGCGCTTTGCGCCCGACTGGCTGGCCGGCTGCGCGATCCGCGAATGCTGGTTCACCCCGACCTTCCACAAGCACGCGGGAATCCTCTGCAACGCCTTGATGCTCCACGCGGAGGGGCGCTTTTACCGGCATGAAGACTTCCGCCCGTGGCGGCTGCAGGCGCTCGCCTTCAAGGCGATACGGCGACTCTATCCCGAGTATCCGATCTGGCGCGATTTTGCGTACGAGTACGAGTTCGACCGCCTGGCGATCGACGTGATCAACGGCGGGCCATCGCTGCGCGAGTGGGTCGACGACAGCCAAGCCGCGCCGGGCGACCTCGACGCGCTCGCTGCCCCCGGCGAGATGCAGTGGCGCGGGGAAGTCGAGGACCTGCTGCTCTACTGAAGCCGACGCAGAAGCGGGGCGCGCTCGTCGGGCTTGGGAATCGGCCGCACGTCGCGCGTATCGTGCCGCATCACCATGACCGAGCAGCCGTCGATCCGGTGATCCACCGCGGCGATGAGCAAGGGCGCGTCCGGATCGACCGTCTCGCGCTTGATCGTCGGCAGGGCACGCTCCTCCCGGACCGTGTGAATCCGGTCGCGGCACACCGCCTCGCCGGGCTCCGCCGGGACCTGCAACTCGCGGATTTCCGGCTCGGTGATAGACGATTCCGGCGGCGGCGAAGCAGCGTTGCAGGCCAGCAAGGCGGCAATGACGATCGCTTGGCGCATCGGCAGTCTCCTCAAGCGCAAAATACCACCACTCGCTCGCGGTTCCAAATCTGCGCG
>CAMPJH010000185.1 GCA_946886845.1 uncultured Sphingomonas sp.
GGCCTCGCTGGATGATGTCGAGGCCGAAGCTGCGTTCGAGCACCGACGGAGTCCACAAGGCGAGGCCATAGCCGGCCAGCGAGCTTGCCGACGCGGCCGACGCCATCAGCCAGAACGTCGGCTTTGCGGCGAGGATTCCGAACGTACGCATCACCGAAGCGAGATCGGTTTGGGGTCTCTGCGAACGCGGCAAGTCGCGAACGAAATAGAGCATCACCGGAGCAAGCGCGATTCCGGCAACGCCCATTGCGATAAACGCCGCGCGCCAGTCGATCCACGCCGCGAGATAGGCGCCGATCAGAGTTCCTGCGGCGAGGCCGATCGGGATCCCGAGCGAAAAGATGGCGAGCGCCCGGGCGCGGCGCTGCGGCGGGAAATAATCGGCGATCAGCGCGTAGGAAGGCGCGACTCCGCCGGCTTCCCCGACCCCGACGCCAAGGCGAAAGACGAACAGTTGCCAGAAGCTGGTCGCCGTGCCGCACAGCGCCGTGAATGCGCTCCAGACCGCGAGCGAGCCGGCGATGACCCGGCTCCGGCTGGTCCGGTCGGCAAGCATCGCCAGCGGAACCCCGAGCACCGAATAGAGGATTGCAAAGGCGAGCCCACCAATCGCGCCAAATTCCGTATCGGTCAGTTTGAGGTCGGCGATGATCGGCCCGGCGAGGATGCCGAGGATCTGCCGGTCGAGGAAGTTGAAGACGTAGGCGAGCAGAAGCAGCGACAGGAGGACGGACCGGCTCGTGCGGGCGCTTTCCATGCCCCTAGTCCCGCAACCCCGAAGCTAGCTCGGCGAAGGCGTCGATATCGGCCTCATCGTGGTAGAGGCCGAGGCCGATTCGAAGCACGTCGCCGCGCACGTCGACGATGCAATTGCGCTCGGCCAGTTGGTCGCACCAGCGCCCGGCGAGCGGCGTCCGGAAGGCGAGGAAGCGGGCGTGCGGCCCGCCGCCGAGCGGATTGAGCAGCTCCGCCGAGGCGATCGGCGTGTCGCCAAGCGCCCCGACCAGCCGCGCCTGCAGTTGTTCCACGTGGCCCGAGATTCGCACCGTCGTCAGCCCGTTTTCGGCCAGCATCCTGCGCACCGCGTTGAAGCGATAGAGCGCCGACGGGTCGAAAGTCGCGCCCATGAACCGGCTCGCGTCTTTGGCATAGCCGACCGCGCCCGGCGGCAGGGTCAGATCCTCGAACTCGGCGAACCAGCCGGTTATCGGCGGTCGCGGCCCAAAGCCCGGCGGCGCGTGGAGGAAGGCGCATCCCTCGCCCGCCATTGCATATTTGTAGCCGCCGCCGAGGTAGAAGGCGGACGCCGCGGTTGCCTCGCCGAATGGCGCCTCGATTGCCATGAAAGCATGATAGCCGTCGACCACGACCCAAGGGCCGCCGGGCCGGCCGAGCGCCGCCAGTGCCGCAACCTCCTCGAACAGCCGACCGCTCCCGAACAGTAGCTGGCTGACAAAGATGAAGTCGTGGTCGCCGGAGCGCGCGCGCTCCAGGAACCGCGTCGAGAAGCTGTCGAATGGTTCGGCCGCGACTTGCTCGAGAGCGATCTCGCCGGACTCCGCCCAGCGGGCGAATTGCCGCCGCGCGCTGTGGAATTCGCCGTCGCTGGTCAGCACTCGAAGCGGCATGCCCGCCTGGCGAGGCACCGCAGCGGCGAGCCGGACAAGGAGCTCGTGGGTATTGGGCGCGAAGGCAATCGTGTCGGGAGTGCCGACTCCGAGCTCTGACGCTACGTGTCGCTGGGCCTCGGGCCAGACCTCGCCCATGACCCGATCCCATTTGCGGTCGGCGAGGCGGGCGGCGTCGTTCCAGCATTCGACCTGGCCGGCCAAGCTCGCGTCGGGCCACAGATGGTGGCTGTGGGCGGCCATGTGCAGCCGCTCCGGGTCGGCGGCCAGGCTCTTCGAAAAGAGCGGCTTGTAACTCAGAGGTCGGTCCTCAACGCCCATAGCTCGGGGAAAATCCGCTTTTCGAGCGTCGAGCGAAGGTAAGGCGCTCCGGCCGAGCCGCCGGTGCCCGGCTTGTTGCCGATGATCCGCTCGACGGTGAGGACATGCTTGTGCCGCCATCCGGCGAGCGCGTCGTCGAGGTCGAGCAGCTTTTCGGCCAGCTGGTAGAGCTCGAACCAGCGTTCGGAATCGCGATAGACTTCGAGCCAGGCGGCTGCGAGCGCCTGTTCGGAGCGGTCGCCGAGATCGAAGCCGGCCCGCTCGAGCGCGGCATGCGAAGCTTCCCGAAGGCTCGGCGAATCGAGCGCGGCGCGCAGCCGCGCATGGTCATCGCTGTCGGCGGCATGATGCTTCAAATAGCGCTCGTCCTTGATCCCGAGCCGGTATTCGAGCTCGCGAAACTGCGCCGACTGAAAGCCCGAAGAGGTGCCGAGAACGTCGCGGAAGGCGAGATAATCGACCGGGGTCAGGGTCGACAGCACCTCCCACGACAAGGTCATCACCGACTGGATCCGGCTGATTCGCGACAGCGCCTTATAGGCCGGGGCGAAGCGGTCCTGCTCGACCAGCGCGATCGCCAGGCCAAGCTCGTGAAGCATCTGCTTGAGCCACAGCTCCTTGGTCTGGTGGATGATGATGAACAGCATCTCGT
>CAMPJH010000186.1 GCA_946886845.1 uncultured Sphingomonas sp.
GGGCGTTGCGCCTCCGGAACAGGAGGCAAAACATGGCCAGTGTCCCCGAGGCCGTGCCGCAGGAGCCGGTACGGCGCTATTCGAACGTCGCCGTTGCGTTCCACTGGATCACTGTCGTGCTGGTGGTCGCCCAGGCCATAGTCGGCTTCGGCTTTCACCGGTTCTCCGAAGGGGCGCTGAAGGCCGAGCTGTTCACCTGGCACAAGACGATCGGGCCGCTGATCCTGCTGATCACCCTGGCGCGCCTCTGGTATCGGGTGAAGAACCCGCCGCCGCCGTTCACGCCCGAGATTCCTCATTGGGAGCGTGTCGCGGCCGTGTGGAATCATCGGCTGTTCTACACGCTGCTGATCGCCATGCCGCTGGTCGGCCTGGTCGCGATATCCGGCGATGCCGAGGAACCCTTTACGCGGCTCGTCGGCGGCATTCCGTTCCCGCTGGTCCCGGGCATCAGCGAGGCCACGGCCGATATCGCCGGCGAGGTCCATATGGTCGCGGCCTGGCTGCTCATCGCGCTGATCCTGATCCATATCGCCGGGGCGCTGAAGAACCAGTTCATCAATCACTGGCGGCTTGCCGGCCGGATGCCGCCGTTCCGTGCGCCCGGCGGCGAGAAGGCGGTCATCGGCCAGGGGAGCGCCGCTCGTCGGGTAGAAGGCTGAGCATCGCCAAGGCGACCGCTGCGACGGCCGCTCCGGCGATGAACGTCGCGGCAGGTCCTTCGCGGTCCCAGATCAGGCCGGCGCCGAGGCTCGCCAGCAGGGTCGCGATTCCGCCGATGAAATAGAAAGCGCCGAAGCTGGTCGCGCGCAGGTGGTCGGGCGCGCTGTCGGCGATCATCCGGGCGAGGATGCCCTGGGTCAGCGCCATGTGCGCGCCCCACAGGAGCACGCCCAGGATCAGCCCCGGCAGGCCCAGCGGCTGCGACAGGATCAGGTCGCCGGCGATCAGCAGGACAATCCCGCCAATCAGGATCGAGCGGGGATTCATCGAGTCGCTGAGCGCTCCGGCCGGGTAAGCGAGCACCACGAAGCCGATGTTGAAGATCACCAGGACGAGCGGCGACAGCGCCGGCGACAGGCCGATGTCGATCCCGCGAAGGATAAGAAAGCCTTCCGAGAAGCGCGCCAGCATGACCAGGAAGGCGACGGCAAGGACTTGCCGCGTCCCGCGGTCGATTTCGCGGAAGCCGCCGAGCAGCGTCTGCTGCTGCGCCGGCGCCGATCGGACTTCGGGCTCGCGAAGGGCGATGATGATCAGGATCACCGACGCGATCGCGGGAATCGTCGCAATCCAGAAGACTGCTCGGATGTTGTTCGACAAAGCGTACATCAACCCGACCGCGACGAGCGGCGCGAGCAACGCGCCGACCGTGTCGAGCCCCTGGCGCAGGCCGAAGGCGCGGCCGCGGATCTCGGGCGGCGTTTCGTCGGCGATGACCGCGTCGCGCGGCGCTCCGCGGATGCCCTTGCCGACGCGGTCGAAAAAGCGGGCGACCATCACCATCCAGCCACTGGTGGCGATGGCGAACAACGGCTTCGAGGCGGCGGCCAGGCCGTAGCCGGCGAGGATCCACGGCTTGCGCCGCATGGTCCGGTCGGACAGCCGGCCCGAGGCGAGCTTGGCGAAGGATGCGGTCGCTTCGGCGACTCCGTCGATGGCGCCCAGCGCGACGACCGGAAGCGCCAAGGTCACGGTGATGAAGGCGGGCAACAGCGCGTGATAGATTTCGCTGCTGAGGTCGGTCAGCAGGCTGACGAAGCCGAGTATCCAGACTGCGCGAGGAAGTGCTGGTCGGTGGCCGGCCGGACGCATTTGCCGGCAATCGCCGCGAGCGCTGCAAAGCGCAAGCCGGCTTGGCACTTGACAGGGGCAACACTCCTACTGTTGAAATGTTTGCCATGCAGCAATTGACCGGCTCCGCCCATTCGCCCTCCGGACTCGCCTCACGGTTTGTCAACGTCGCACACAAGTGGGTGGCCGACGGCCCGGCCGAGCGCGCCGAAGCCGCCCGCCGCAAGCTGCTCGATGCGATCGGCGAGCACGAGCCGGCGACTCTGAACGAGGTTGCCAGGGCCGCCGGGCGCGGCGCTCCGGCGGTCAGCCGGTCGGTCGACTCGCTGGTCCGCTCCGGCCTGGTGAAGCGCGAGGCCGACCCCGGCAACCGCCGCCGGCTAGCGCTGCGTCTGACCGAGTCGGGACGCGAGCAGCTCGGCCGAAGCACCGCGGCCAACCAGATGCTTCGGACCAAGCTCGAGCGGCTGGCGCACAGCGAGCTGCGCGCCGTCGAGCGGGCGATCGAAATCCTCGAGCGCGGCTTCTAAGCCTGGCTTGAGATTCGGGGCGGCCGCCTCATGTTGCGTTGCAACAATGCGGCGATTCCTGTAGGGGCGCCGCTCGAATCCTCGGGAAAATCTAATGAACCTTCGCAACGTGGCGATCATCGCCCACGTCGATCATGGCAAGACGACGCTCGTCGACCAGCTGTTCCGCCAGTCGGGCACCTTCCGCGACAACCAGCGCGTGGAAGAGCG
>CAMPJH010000187.1 GCA_946886845.1 uncultured Sphingomonas sp.
TTCCCGCCGGCCTCGGCCAGGCGCCTGCCCGCCAGGCGGCGCTCGGCGCCGGCCTGCCCCGCTCGGCCGAAGCGGTGACCGTCAACAAGGTCTGCGGCTCGGGCATGCAGGCGGCGATCTTCGCCCACGACATGCTCAAGGTCGGCTCGGCCGACGTCATCGTCGCCGGCGGCATGGAGAGCATGTCGAACGCGCCGTTCCTGTCGAAGAAATATCGCGCCGGCGCCCGCATCGGCCACGACACGATGTACGACCATATGATGCTCGACGGGCTCGAGGACGCCTATGACAAGGGCCGGGCGATGGGCACCTTCGCTGAGGATGCGGCGCGCGAATATCAGTTCACCCGCGAAGCCCAGGACGATTATGCGATCGAGAGTCTGCGTCGCGCCAGCGACGCGATCGCCAGCGGCCGGTTCAAGAAAGAGATCGCGCCGGTCACCGTCGCCACCCGCAAGGGCGAGGTCGTCGTCGATACCGACGAGCAGCCAGGCAAGGGCAATCCGGAGAAGATCCCGCAGCTGAAAGCCGCCTTCGCCAAAGACGGGACGATCACCGCCGCCACCTCCTCATCGATCAGCGACGGCGCCGCGGCGCTGGTGCTGACCCGCGAAAGCGTCGCCAAGCAGCTCGGCAAGGCCCCGGTCGCCCAGGTCGTCGCCCATGCCGCCCACGCCCAGGAGCCGTCCAAGTTCACCTCGGCGCCGGTGCCGGCGATCCAGAAGGTGCTCGAGAAAGCCGGCTGGAAGGTCGGGGACGTCGATTTGTTCGAGGTCAACGAAGCCTTCGCCTGCGTCGCGATGATCGCCATGCGTGACATCGGCATCCCGCACGACAAGATCAACGTCAACGGCGGCGCCACCGCGCTCGGCCACCCGATCGGCGCCAGCGGCGCGCGCATCCTGACCACTCTCGTCGCCGCCCTCCAGGACCGGGGCCTCAAGCGCGGCGTCGCGAGCCTATGCATCGGCGGCGGCGAAGCGACGGCCGTGGCGGTGGAGCTGGTATAGCCTAACGCTTGCCCGCGTAAGCCATGCATTCAAGCTCGACGAGCGCGCCGAGCGCGAGCGCGTCGGCGCCGAACGCGCTTCGGGCGGGGAACTTGCCGTCGGGGAAATAGGTCACATAGACGCGGTTGAACGCCGGCCAGTCCTTCATGTCGTCGAGCATCACCGTGCATTTGACCAGGTCGCCGAAGCCGAGGCCCTGCGACTTCAGGGTGGCGCCGATATTGTCCATGACCTGCCGGGCCTGGGCTTCCATGCCTTCGGGCAAGCTACCGTCGGCGCCGATCCCGAGCTCGCCAGAAAGATAGAGCGTGTCGCCAGCCCGCACGGCTTTCGCGAACGGCAGCCGCTGGCCGTTGAGCACCGGCTCGCCGATATGCTCGACCGGTGGCGCCGCGGCGCTGGTGAGGAAAGCTATCGCGGCACTCATCACGCGTATCATCCAGACTCCTTCCGATGCAGCGACCAACGGAATCTGTTACATTGGCAGCGATAGAGGGGAGCTTCCAGATGGTAATTCGAAAGCTGCTGCTTGCCGGTGCCGCCGCCGGTTTGATCGTTTCCGGCTGCTCGCGCGCCGAACATAAGGATCCGTCGGGCGCCAGCGCCAATGTGGCGCACGAACAGGCTATCCGCTCGAAAATCACGAATTGGCTCGACCAGATCCGCAAGCGTGACGCTGCGGCAATCGCCCGCAACTATACCGAGGATGGGGTGCTGATGGCGCCCGGCGCGGCGATCGCTGAGGGCCAGCCGGCGATCGAGCAGGGCTGGCGGGGCATGATGGAAACGCCCGGTTTCGACCTGACCTTCGCGCCGCAGAGGATCGTCATATCATCATCGGGCGACATGGCGATGGACCGCGGCACTTATCGATTTACATCGAGCGGCCCGAACGGCCCAGTCACCGACACCGGCAAATACCTCGTGGTGTGGCGCAACGTGAATGGCGAATGGAAGGCGGCGGCCGATATCTTCAACAGCGACGGTGCGCCGCCCGCCAATTAGGCGCGGTCAGTCCACCACCTCGTTGGCTCCAACGCCCCACAGGTCGGCGGCGCGGATATAGCCTTCGCGCTTGCCGATCTCGATCCGGCACCAGCCGTCGCGGCAATGGTCGATGCGGCCGACGACGCCATGCTCGGCAAGATAGCGAACCGGCGCGCCAGGCTCGGGCTTGATCCGGATTGGGCGCGGATCGCCCGGCTTGACGATCGCCGTCCGGCGGTCGCTGAGCAGGGTCGCCAGCATCCAGCCCTCGGCCCCGTCGGGATCCTGGATCAGGCGCCAGCTTTGGTAGCGCTTGACCACCCGCACCGGCAGGTCGCGGCGCTGGTACAGCCAGATGCCGGGATAATTCTTGGCAGGGCCCGTCCGGGTCATCGCCTGGCCGCTGGCGATCGACGCCCAATACGGCGGTTGCTTGTCCTGCGCCGCGGCGGGCGTGCACACGAGGGCAAGCGTGATCGCAGCAACTAAGCCCCTCCCCTTGATGGGGAGGGGTTGGGGT
>CAMPJH010000188.1 GCA_946886845.1 uncultured Sphingomonas sp.
ACGGCGCGGTTCTGCCGGTGATGGCTTTCTACATCGTCGCCGGCGAGGAGCAGGGGGTGCCGCGCGACAAGCTCACCGGCACCATCCAGAACGACATTTTGAAAGAGTTCGCCGTCCGCAACACCTACATCTACCCGCCCGAGCCGAGCATGCGGATTGTCGCCGACGTGATCGCCTATTGCGCGGCCGAGATGCCGAAGTTCAACTCGATCTCGATCAGCGGCTATCACATGCACGAGGCGGGCGCGACGGCGGTCCAGGAGCTCGCTTACACGCTCGCCGATGGCATGGAATATGTCCGATGCGCGATCGCCGACGGGCTCGATATCGACGATTTCGCGCCGCGCCTGAGCTTCTTCTTCGGCATCGGCATGAACCTGTTCATGGAGGTCGCCAAGCTGCGCGCCGCGCGGACTCTGTGGCACCGGATCATGACCGACCTCGGCGCCAAGAACGAGAAATCGAAACTGCTTCGAACCCACTGCCAAACCAGCGGCGTCAGCCTCACCGAGCAGGATGCCTACAACAACATCGTGAGGACAACGATCGAGGCGCTGGCGGCCGTGCTCGGCGGCACCCAGTCGCTGCACACCAA
This sequence comes from uncultured Sphingomonas sp., assembly GCA_946886845.1. Next base: position 596 of record CAMPJH010000188.1, read on the forward strand.
CAGCTTCGACGAGGCGATTGCCCTGCCGACCGATTTCTCGGCGCGCATCGCCCGCAACACCCAACTGATCCTCGCCGAGGAAAGCGGCGTCACCGCGGTCGCCGATCCGCTCGGCGGCAGCTGGTACGTCGAGGCGCTGACCCGCGAGCTCGAAGACAAAGCCTGGGCGCTGATCGAGGAAGTCGAAGCGCACGGCGGAATGACCAAGGCGGTCGCCGAGGGCCTCCCCAAGCACCGCATCGAGGAGGCCGCCGCGGCGCGCGCCGCCAAGGTCGACACCGGCGAGACGGTGATCGTCGGGGTCAACCGCTACCGGCTGGATGACGAGGAAGAGCACGCCATCCTCGAGGTCGACAATGCCAAGGTCCGCGCCGGCCAGATCGCCCGCCTCGAGAAGATCCGCGCCAGCCGCGATGAGGACAAAGTGCGCGCGGCACTCGATGCGCTCGAACAGGGCGCTCGCGGCGACGCGAACCTGCTCGCGCTGAGCGTGGAAGCCGCGCGGGTCCGCGCAACCCTCGGCGAGATTTCCGATGCGCTGGAGCGGGCGTTCGGCCGGTACGGTACGACGCCCGAACCGGTGCGTGGCATCTATGGCAAAGCGCGGAATGACGGACGATGGAAACAGGCCGAGGCCGGTACGCAGGCCGTCGCCGACCGGCTCGGCCGCAAGCCGCGCATCCTGGTCGCCAAGATGGGCCAGGACGGGCATGATCGCGGCGCCAACCTAGTGTCCTCGGCGTTCACCGATTTGGGCTTCGAGGTGATCCCCGGGCCTTTGTTCCAGACCCCGCGCGAAACCGCCGAAATGGCCGTGGAGAAGGACGTCGACGTGGTCGGCGCGTCATCGCTCGCCGCCGGCCACCGCACGCTGATCCCGGAGATGATCGAGGCCCTAAAGGACATGGGCCGGGCCGACATCAAGGTCGTCGCCGGCGGGGTGATCCCGCCGCAGGACTATGCCGCGCTCCGCGCCGCGGGCGTGCAGGCGATCTTCGGCCCCGGCACCAACCTCGCCGACGCCGCCGACGAGGTACTGCGCCTGCTCGGCCACAACCGCCCGCCATTGGATGAGGCCGCCGAATGATCCTTGCCATTTTGCTTGCCACGGCCGCAGCCCAGCAGCCTGTGGACGACGATCCGATCGAAACCGCCTGCTACCAGCGCGACTACTCTCAGCAGGCAATGAACCGTTGTGCTGGCGAATCTTATGAGCGCGCCGACAAGGCGCTCAACGCGCAGTGGGCGAAGGTGCTCGAAGCTTATGGCGACGACGCCGAAGCCAAGAAGCTGCTGCTCGACGGACAACGCGCGTGGCTCACCTATCGCGACACGCAATGCGCCCTCGCCGCTTTCGACAGCCGCGGGGGCAGCATCTGGCCGCTGATCAATTCGGGATGCCTCGCTGACCTGACGCGCGAGCGAACGGCCGAGCTGGTTGAGCTGCTTGAAGGCTCGCTATGAGCAAGATGTTCAAGAAGATCCTGATCGCCAATCGCGGGGAGATTGCGTGCCGGGTGATCCGCACCGCGCGGCGGATGGGGATCAAGACGGTCGCGGTCTATTCCGACGCCGACGCGCGGGCGCCGCATGTGCTGATGGCCGACGAGGCGGTGCGGCTCGGGCCGCCGCCGGCTTCCGAATCCTATCTCAAGGCCGAGCTGATTATCGACGCGTGCAAGGCGACCGGCGCCGAGGCGGTGCATCCGGGCTACGGCTTCCTGTCCGAGCGCGAGAGCTTCGCCAAGGCGCTTGGCAAGGCCGGGATCATTTTCATCGGCCCGCCGCCAAAGGCGATCCGGGCGATGGGCGACAAGATCGAATCGAAGAAGCTGGCGCAAAAGGCCGGCGTCAACATCGTCCCCGGCCATCTCGACGACATCGCCACCACCGACGAGGCGGTGAAGATCGCCA